>NZ_JAOWHE010000085.1:0-105472 GCF_030332765.1 Citrobacter sp. Cpo071
TGGTCCGGCTGAAAATTGCCGACGTGTTTCCGTAAGGCCGGGAGAGCCAGCATGGATGCTGGCTCAGGGCGCGCTTTGCAGGGACGCTTCCTCGCGCCCGGCCCGGTAGCCAGGAGGAATAAGCGGAGGGTATTGCGTAGCAACAATTTTCCCGCCGGGAGCCGGGATTGTAAAGGGCGTGGCGGAGAACGCCCTTTACACGTTCACGGGAATCCGTGTTTCAGAGAAACAATGAGCATGAGGTGAACGGAACTCTATTTCCGAGATAGCATGTTCTTTACCTCCGCCAGTTTACTGAAACTGAGGCGCTAACTGACTGGCATTACGGCTACATGGCCGCCTTATCTTTTTCCGAAAAGACTTCATGCCTGGTGTAATTTCTTTAGACTTCTTTACATTAGGTTAGGCAAAAAGTTTTTGATGTTTATATACTAAAGGTGAGCCTAACGCGTCACGGGCTTGCTCGTCATACTTCAGTTTGTATTGGCGTTTTACAGGTCCGACCCTCGTCAGAATAAAGAGGAATACAGACGGCCTGGCTATTCAGAGTATGATAAAGAAAACAGGGGGCAAGGGATGTTGCTTAATAAAATGTGTGGTCGTCGGCTGTCGGCAATCAGTTTGTGCCTGGCCGTAACATTCGCTCCACTGTTCAATGCTCAGGCCGATGAGCCTGAAATGATCCCTGGCGATAGCTCTGCGACCGTCAGTGAACAGCCAACAGCGTTATCGCAGCCGCAGGTTCAATCTTCTGCGACGGCTATCATGGCGGGTATTCAACCGCTGCCAGAAGGCGTGTCTGTCGATAAAGCCCGCGCCGAAATACACTCTCAGCTGCCAGCAGGTTATACGCCGGTTTACATGAGCCAGCTGGAACTGCTGTATGCCGCACGCGAAATGAAGCCGATGTGGGAAAATCGTGATGCGGTAAAGGCATTTCAGCAACAGTTAGCCGAGGTCGCAATTGCCGGCTTTCAGCCGCAGTTCACTACCTGGGTTGCACTTCTGACTGACCCGGCAGTAACCGGTCAGGCGAGAGACATCGTGCTCTCTGATGCGATGATGGGGTATCTGCACTTTATCGCTAACATCCCTGTCAAAGGTAATCGCTGGCTTTACAGCGATAAGCCCTATGCGCTAACGACGCCGCCGATTTCCGTCATCAACCAGTGGCAGGTCGCACTGGATAACGGTCAACTGACTTCATTTGTGGCCAGCCTTGCGCCTCAACATCCGCAGTATGCAGCCATGCATGAATCACTGCTCAAGCTGGTGGGCGATACACGTCCCTGGCCACAGCTCACCAGTACAGCAACGCTGCGTCCGGGGGAGTGGAGTAATGACATCCCCGCGCTACGTGAAATTTTGCGTCGAACCGGGATGCTGGAGCCTGCCGTCAGTACGTCTGGCAAAGAAGGGCGTGGTACCTACGATCGTGAATTGGTTGATGCGGTAAAGCGTTTTCAGACGTGGCAGGGACTTGGCGCAGATGGCGCGATTGGCCCTGCGACGCGTGACTGGCTGAACGTGACGCCTGCTCAGCGTGCGGGCGTGCTGGCGTTAAATATTCAGCGCTTGCGCCTGCTGCCGAGTGAGCTGTCTACCGGTATCATGGTGAACATTCCTGCCTATTCGCTGGTTTATTATCAGAATGGCAATCAGGTGCTGGCCTCGCGCGTTATTGTAGGGCGTCCCGATCGTAAAACGCCGATGATGAGCAGTGCGCTAAATAACGTGGTCGTTAACCCACCGTGGAACGTTCCGCCGACGCTGGCACGTAAAGATATTCTGCCTAAGTTATGGAATGATCCGGGATATCTTGAACGTCACGGCTATACCGTAATGCGCGGCTGGAACAGTAAAGAGACGATAGATCCGTGGCAGGTTGACTGGGCGACCATCACTGCGTCCAATCTGCCGTTCCGCTTTCAGCAGGCTCCGGGTGCACGTAACTCGCTCGGCCGCTATAAATTCAACATGCCGAGTTCGGACGCTATTTATCTGCACGACACGCCGAACCACAATCTGTTCCAGAAGGATACGCGGGCATTAAGCTCCGGCTGCGTGCGGGTGAATAAGGCCTCTGAGCTGGCAAATATGCTGCTACAGGATGCGGGCTGGAATGATACGCGCATCTCGGATGCCCTGAAGCAAGGGGATACGCGGTACGTGAATATTCGCCAGAATATCCCGGTCAACCTCTACTATCTGACCGCATTTGTCGGCCCTGATGGGCGCACGCAGTATCGTACAGATATTTACAATTACGATCTGACAGCGCGATCCAGCGCACAAATTGTGTCAAAAGCCGAGCAATTAATCAGATAAATGAAGCAGTTCGAGGAAAATGATTGTCGTAAGTTATGCTGGAAACGGGGCAAAATGGCTGTGAGCCCCGTATTTCCTGGGGTTGGGAGCCTTGACGTGGACTACTTAGCCAGATAAGGTTTCCCGCGTGCGCTAGAGCATACATACGATAACATTGACCTTGTAGACCTTAATACCATGGACAAATTTGACGCTAATCGCCGCAAACTGCTGGCGCTTGGTGGTATTGCCCTCGGCGCTGCCATCTTGCCTACGCCTGCGTTTGCAACACTCTCTACCCCACGTCCGCGTATATTGACTCTGAATAACCTGCATACCGGTGAGTCAATAAAAGCAGAGTTTTTTGATGGCAGGGGCTATATTCAGGACGAATTAGCAAAACTTAACCACTTTTTCCGTGATTTTCGGGCCAATAAAGTGAAATCCATTGACCCGGGACTGTTTGATCAACTCTTCCGTCTGCAGGGCCTGCTGGGCACGCGTAAACCCGTACAGCTGATTTCAGGCTATCGCTCTATCGATACCAATAATGAACTCCGTGCACGTAGCCGTGGTGTGGCCAAGAAAAGCTACCACACTAAAGGTCAGGCCATGGATTTCCATATTGAAGGCATCGCATTAAGTAATATTCGCAAAGCTGCGTTATCTATGCGCGCAGGTGGTGTAGGATACTACCCCAGCAGTAACTTTGTGCATATTGACACCGGCCCTGCACGGCACTGGTGATCCATAAGCTTAATGAAACAGGAGCTGTATGAACTATCGTATTATTCCGGTCACTGCATTCGCCCAGAACTGCTCGCTAATCTGGTGTGAGCAGACTCGTCTGGCCGCGCTGGTCGATCCCGGCGGCGATGCCGAGAAAATCAAACAGGAAGTGGATGCCAGCGGTCTGACGCTTATGCAGATCCTGCTTACCCATGGTCATCTTGATCACGTAGGCGCGGCGGCTGAACTGGCACAGCATTATGGTGTACCGGTTATTGGCCCGGAAAAAGAAGATGAGTTCTGGTTACAGGGACTCCCTGCTCAGAGCCGCATGTTTGGCCTGGGAGATTGTGAGCCGCTGACGCCCGATCGCTGGTTGAATGAAGGTGACAGGATAAGCGTTGGCAACGTGACGTTACAGGTGCTGCATTGTCCGGGTCATACACCGGGACATGTGGTCTTCTTTGATGAGCAATCAAAGTTACTGATTTCTGGTGACGTGATTTTCAAAGGTGGCGTAGGGCGCAGCGATTTCCCGCGCGGTGATCACAGCCAACTGATCGATTCGATTAAACGTAAACTATTGCCGTTAGGCGATGACGTAACGTTTATTCCGGGGCACGGCCCACTTTCTACGCTGGGTAACGAACGGCTACATAACCCGTTCCTGCAAGATGAAATGCCTGTCTGGTAATTCGTTTAATAAATAAAAAGGCCGCATTTGCGGCCTTTTTTGTGCGCGATAGATTACAGTACTGCAACAATCGCTTCGCACAGCGGCGCCATGTTGTCTGGCGTCATTCCTGCCACGTTTACGCGTCCGGAAGCGACAGCGTAGACACCAAACTCTTCACGCAGACGCAGAACCTGCTCTTTGGTCAGGCCGCTAAACGAGAACATGCCGTTCTGTTTGATGATAAAGCTGAAGTCGCGGTTTGCACCTTTCTCTTGCAACGTATTCACAAACAGTAAACGCATGCGCTGAATGCGCTGGCGCATATCAGTCAGTTCTTGTTCCCAGATGGCACGCAGCGCGTCGTTGCTCAGAATCGTGGCCACTACGGATGCACCGTGTGCTGGTGGGTTGGAATAGTTAGCGCGAATGGCTGATTTCATTTGGCTGAACGCACGGTCAACGGTTTCAGCATCGGCAGCAACCAGCGTACAGGCGCCTACACGCTCATTGTACAGTCCAAAGTTCTTGGAGTAGGAGCTGGCAACGATCAGCTCTTTGTGCAGAGCCGCAAATGCGCGCAGACCTTCTGCATCTTCTTCCAGGCCACGGGCAAAGCCCTGGTATGCGAAGTCGAACAGCGGTAACCAACCTTTTTCGACAGACATCTGCGCCAGCGTTTGCCACTGTTCCAGCGTAGGATCGATGCCGGTAGGGTTATGGCAGCAGCCGTGGAATAGCACCACGTCGCCAGCCTGCGCTTCGCTGAGGCTTGCCAGCAGCGCATCAAAATCTAACGAGTGGTTTGCTGCATCGTAATAGTTGTATTCACAAACTTCCAGGCCTGCAGAGTTAAAGACGCTCTTATGGTTCGGCCAGCTTGGATTGCTCACCCATACGCGTTTGGCCGACGTATTTTTTGCCAGGAAATCAGCTGCCACACGCAGTGCACCAGTGCCGCCAGGGGTCTGTGCGGTACGTGCACGCTTATCGTTGATCAGCGAACTTTCTTTACCAAACAGTAATTCCTGAGTGCAGCGACCAAACTCTGGAATACCGTCAATGCTAAGGTAATTTTTGGTGGTTTCATTTTCCAGTATATATTGCTCGGCTTTTTTAACGCTGGTCAGCACCGGCGTTTTGCCTGTCTCATCTTTATATACACCGATCCCGAGGTTTATTTTTCCAGGGCGGTCATCGGCACGAAACAAATCAGCCAGACCCAAAATGGGGTCGGCAGGAGCGGCGGTAATGTTCTCAAACATGACGAGGTTCCATAGTGATTACAGAAGGGAAGTCCGCTATCAGGTTAACGGTAGATTTACAAAATGCCAACCGTTACTGACGAAAAGCTGAGGTGTTTTTTTAAGACGCAAGAATTCCCTAGCAGATATAAAAAAACAGGACCGAAGTCCTGTTTTATAGGCATTTAACAAAGAGGTCTGCTATTAGAACTGGTAAACGATACCGACTGCTACGGTGTCGTCAGAGCCTACGCCCAGTTTGTTGTCAGAATCGATCTGGTTGATGATGTAATCAACATAGGTGGACATGTTTTTGTTGAAGTAGTAAGTCGCACCCACTTCGAAGTAGTTCACCAGATCTACGTCACCGATACCTTCAATGTCCTTACCTTTAGATTTGGTATAGGCGAGGGACGGACGCAGGCCGAAGTCGAACTGGTACTGAGCAACCAACAGTACGTCTTCAGTTTTGTTAGCATAACCGTTAGAGATACGGGTAGCGTTACGGGTTTCGCTGTAGTTCGCCGCCAGGTAGATGTTGTTCGCATCGTATTTCACACCAGCAGCCCACTGCTCAGCTTTTGCACCGCGACCATAGGTCAGCGTTTCTTGCGCGTTGGTACGGTCAGCTGCGCCGTAAGCACCCACGATACCGAAGCCATCCATTTCGTAGCTTACTGAGCCGCCAACACCATCACCGTTAGAGCGACGCGCGTCATCACGCTCATTTTTGCCCAGGTACTGAACGGCGAAGTTCAGGCCTTCAACCATGCCGAAGAAGTTAGAGTTACGGTAGGTTGCGAGACCGCCGTTACGCTGGGAGAAGAACTGGTCAGAAGCAGCGGTATCACCACCGAATTCTGGCAGCATATCGGTGTAACCCAGTGCATCGTATACGACGCCGTAGTTACGACCGTAGTCGAAGGAGCCCGCGTCGCCGAATTTCAGACCGGCAAATGCCAGACGAGTTTTGTTACCGTTCTGAGCGTCACTACCACCTTCGGAGTTATTGCCGCTGAACTGGTATTCCCACTGGCCGTAACCGGTCAGTTGGTCGTTAATCTGAGTTTCCCCTTTGAAACCAAGACGGGCGTATGTCTGATCGCCGTTAGCAGCGTAGGCATTTTCACCGTTGTGCTTGGAAAAATAGTGCAGACCAACGGCTTTACCGTATACGTCTACTTTGTTGCCATCTTTGTTATAAACTTCTGCAGCGTTAGCTGCCCCGGCTACCAGCAGAGCAGGGATAACCACTGCCAGAATATTGCGCTTCATCATTATTTATTACCCTCATCGGTTTTTATATGACACCTGCCACTGCCGCCAATAAATTCCGTCAATCAAAATTTACGGAACTATTGATGAGAGTTTGGTGTCTTTATGTGTCTGACAGGCATCTTTCCATTCAAACTACCGTTTCGCTACCGTCAAAGTGCTACAAATATAAAGATTTGGTTTCAAAAAGAAAAAATGTGTAACAAGATGTTATTTTTGTGCAACTTTGTGAACAGCGTCAAACTTCGAATGCCCCTGCGCTTAAAATTCTCGTTTTTATTTCTATTTATATGATTTTCTTATGTTTAATTTTGCTAAGGTCATTTTTTATCCGTTATGCCGGAAAGTTCGGATTTTACAGGTAACGATTTTTGGATGTCTGGAATGCCGTGCGAGAGGTTAAAAAATGTACTATTTAATCAGAAAATGCTAATCCACAATAAAATTGCTGATTATTTTTTGTGCAAATGTGTTGCGATGAAATATTACGTAACAGGTGGAGGGGATTGAAAGGTTGTGTTTAACGTGAGATGGGTATCCAGATAGCACTAAAAGGGTATAAAAAAGGCCAGCAATGCTGGCCTTTGAAACAATAACGCACGTTTAGAAGGTGGCGTTACGTGGAGTACGCGGGAACGGAATAACATCACGGACGTTCTGTACGCCGGTGACGTAAGCGATCAGACGCTCGAAGCCCAATCCGAAGCCGGAATGCGGAACGGTACCGTAGCGACGCAGGTCGCGATACCACCAGTAATCCTCTTTGTTCAGACCCATTTCCAGCATACGGGCATCCAGCACGTCCAGGCGCTCTTCACGCTGAGAACCACCGATGATTTCACCGATTCCCGGAGCCAGAACGTCCATTGCTGCGACGGTCTTACCGTCTTCGTTAAGGCGCATATAAAACGCTTTGATATCTTTCGGGTAGTTTTTCACCACCACCGGCGCTTTAAAGTGCTCTTCAGCAAGATAACGTTCATGCTCGGAAGACAGATCCACACCCCAGTACACCGGGTTTTCGAACTGTTTGCCGCATTTTTCCAGAATGCTTACCGCGTCGGTGTAGTCCACCTGCGCGAAGTCGGCGTCAATGAAACGTTCCAGGCGTGAAATCGCATCTTTGTCGACACGTTCAGCGAAGAATTTCATATCATCCGCACGCTCTGCCAGTACGGCTTTAAACGCGTACTTCAGCATCGCTTCAGCCAGGCCTGCAACATCATTCAGGTCAGCAAAAGCCACTTCTGGTTCCAGCATCCAGAACTCTGCCAGGTGACGACTGGTGTTAGAGTTTTCTGCACGGAACGTCGGGCCAAAAGTATAAATTTTGGACAGGGCGCAGGCGTAGGTTTCACCGTTCAGCTGACCGGAAACGGTCAGGAAGGCTTCTTTACCAAAGAAGTCTTTATCGAAATCGACTTTACCCTGATCGTTACGCGGCAGGTTTTCCAGATCCAGCGTAGAAACACGGAACATTTCACCGGCACCTTCCGTATCGGAAGCGGTGATCAACGGAGTAGATACCCAAAAGAAACCCTGCTCGTGGAAGAAACGATGCAGAGCTTGCGCCAGCGTATGACGTACACGCGCTACCGCACCAATCATGTTGGTACGCGGACGCATGTGCGCCACTTCACGCAGATACTCAATGCTGTGACGCTTGGCTGCCATTGGGTAAGTGTCAGGATCTTCAACCCAGCCCGTTACTTCAACCTCAGTGGCCTGAATTTCAAAGCTCTGTCCTTGTCCAGGAGATGCAACGACTTTACCCGTTACGATAACTGAACAACCCGTCGTCAGGCGCAGTACGTCCTGATTGTAATTGGGCAGAGAATTATTGATGACGGCCTGTACAGGATCAAAGCAGGAACCGTCATAAACGGCGAGGAAGGAGATGCCAGCTTTTGAATCTCGGCGGGTACGCACCCATCCGCGCACGGTGACTTCGCTGTCAACGGCTACGCGGCCCTGGAGTACGTCGGCTACAGGCACAACGCTCATAATATTCTCTCTGTTAATAGTCGGATATATAAACACATGTCCACCCGTAATGGGGGGATACCTATGTTACCTGGCATCTGCAATCAGACAAGCAGAATTCGTAGCTGGAGTGAAAGATTTCGGAAATAAACGCGAAAAAGGGAGCCAAAATGGCTCCCTGGAAGGCTTAACTGGCTTTTTTGATATGCGGGAGATCGAAGGCTTTGCGCAGTGCACGAACAAATGCTTTATCGTGGCAGATGGTTTTACCCGGGCTGTCAGATAACTTCGCCACCGGTTTGCCGTTACATTCCACCAGCTTGATCACAATATTGAGTGGCTTAACCTGCGGAATGTCGCATGTTAGCCGTGTCCCAATACCAAAACTCAACTGTACGCGGGAAGAGAAGTGGCGGTAGAGTTCAATCGCTTTTTTCAGATCGAGATTATCTGAGAAGACCAGCGTTTTGCTCAGCGGATCAATACCCAGTTTTTCATAATGAGCGATGGCTTTTTCACCCCATTCCACCGGATCGCCTGAGTCATGGCGTAACCCCTGGTAGCGGGTCGCAAACTCAACGCCAAAGTCGCGTAAAAATGCGTCCATGGTGATGCAATCGGTCAATGCAATGCCGAGTTGATCAGGGTATTCATTTAACCAGGCTGCCAGGGCTACGCGCTGGCTGGTGGCAAGTTCTGGACTGATTTGCTGATGAGCCTGGAACCACTCATGCGCCTGCGTACCCATTGGGGTTAATGACAGGCGGCGGGCCAGATCGTAGTTACTGGTGCCGACAAACCAGGGCTCTTGCTGCAGGCGTTTAACGATAGCCTGCTGTACTTCGCGCGAAAAACGACGACGCGTACCGAAATCCATCAAATGGAAGCGGGACATATCGACATCTTTCGTTAAAGCAGAGAATTCTACTAGTTTGCTTTCCAGCTCATCGAGTGCCTGCGGGACGCCTGATTCGGGCGAACGGTAACGGTGCACCAGTTCACTGATAACCGCCAACAGCGGAACTTCCCACATGATCACTTCACGCCACGGCCCGGTTAAGCGGATGTTCAGCTTGCCGTTATCATTAGTGACGTGAACCTGTTCCGGGTTATAGCGGAAATCACGTAGCCAGGTGAGGTAATCAGCTTTAAAGAATGGCAGGCCGGAGAGCCACTGGTACTCATCCTCCTGCAGTCGCAGGTGCTGCATAGCATTCACCTGCTCACGAATAGAATCGGCATAAATACCGAGCAGGTCATCGCCACGGCAACGAAATTCAGCCGCTACTTGTACATCATAGTAGTGGTGAAAAACGGCTTGCTGCATATGCAACTTATAAGCGTCTGTATCCAGCAGCGAGTGCAGAACAGGAGAAGCGAATTGTGTCATAGGTGCGCAGTAGCATCCTCTCACGGGAGCGTTTAGTACAATAAACAACTAAGAAAACCGCTGGAGTATACCCTGTTTAGCGATTTATTGAACCCCGATCACACCATAAGCTCTCTTTCTGGTCGAGGGCAATTCGTGCCACGTGTTATGAAAATGTAGCAAAAAGGGTGTTTGTGCCTGAAAAGATGAACATTCTGCGTAGCGCGATTTACGCAACAGGAATAGACTGAAGCCGAGACTCTATTAAAGATGCTAAAGGTTTTTTTATGACACAACAGCCACAAGCCAAATACCGTCACGACTATCGTGCGCCGGATTACCAGATTACTGATATTGACTTGACCTTTGACCTGGATGCTGAAAAAACCGTGGTCACCGCAGTGAGCCAGGCTGTCCGTCATGGCGCGTCTGATGTGCCCCTGCGCCTGAATGGCGAAGATCTGACCCTGGTGTCGATCCACGTGAACGACGAGCCGTGGACAGAGTATAAAGAAGAAGAGGGCACTCTGGTCATTAGTCAGTTGCCGGAGCGTTTTACGCTGCGTATCGTGAATGAAATTAGCCCAGCGGCCAATACTGCGCTGGAAGGGCTGTACCAGTCTGGCGAAGCGCTGTGCACCCAGTGTGAAGCAGAAGGGTTCCGCCATATTACCTGGTATCTCGACAGACCCGATGTTCTGGCGCGTTTTACCACCAAAATTATCGCCGATAAAACCCAATATCCGTTCCTGCTCTCCAACGGTAACCGTGTGGCGCAGGGCGAACTGGAAAATGGTCGTCACTGGGTACAGTGGCAGGACCCGTTCCCGAAACCGTGCTATCTGTTTGCGTTGGTAGCCGGTGATTTCGACGTTCTGCGCGATACCTTTACCACCCGTTCCGGGCGTGAGGTGGCGCTGGAACTGTACGTCGATCGCGGCAACCTTGACCGCGCGCCGTGGGCGATGACCTCGCTGAAAAACTCCATGAAATGGGATGAAGAGCGCTTTGGCCTCGAGTATGACCTCGACATCTATATGATTGTCGCCGTGGATTTCTTCAACATGGGCGCGATGGAGAATAAAGGTCTGAACGTCTTTAACTCCAAATATGTGCTGGCACGTACCGATACCGCCACCGACAAAGACTACCTCGATATTGAGCGCGTTATCGGTCATGAGTATTTTCACAACTGGACCGGCAACCGTGTGACCTGCCGTGACTGGTTCCAGTTGAGCCTGAAAGAAGGCTTAACTGTGTTCCGCGATCAAGAGTTCAGTTCCGATCTCGGCTCACGCGCGGTAAACCGCATAAGCAATGTGCGCACCATGCGTGGTCTGCAGTTTGCTGAAGATGCCAGCCCGATGGCGCATCCTATCCGTCCGGATATGGTCATTGAAATGAACAACTTCTATACCCTGACCGTGTACGAAAAGGGCGCTGAAGTCATTCGTATGATCCACACCCTGCTCGGTGAGGCTAACTTCCAGAAAGGGATGCAACTGTACTTTGAGCGTCATGACGGAAGTGCTGCAACTTGTGATGATTTTGTGCAGGCGATGGAAGATGCTTCTAACGTTGATCTCTCCCATTTCCGCCGCTGGTACAGTCAGTCCGGTACGCCGATTCTGACCGTGCGTGATGACTACAATCCGTCAACTGAGCAGTACACGCTGACGATCAGCCAGCGCACGCCGGCCACGCCGGATCAGGCCGAAAAACAGCCGCTGCATATTCCTTTCGCCCTCGAGTTGTATGACAACGAAGGGAAAGTGATCCCGCTACAAAAAGGCGGGCATCCGGTGAATTCTGTACTCAACGTCACCCAGGCAGAGCAGACGTTTGTCTTTGATAACGTCTACTTCCAGCCGGTTCCGGCGCTGCTGTGCGAATTCTCCGCGCCGGTAAAACTGGAATACAAATGGAGCGATCAGCAGCTGACCTTCCTGATGCGTCATGCGCGTAACGATTTCTCTCGTTGGGACGCGGCGCAAAGCCTGCTGGCGACCTATATTAAGCTTAACGTTGCCCGTCATCAGCAGGGACAACCGCTGTCGCTGCCGGTACACGTGGCTGATGCATTCCGCGCAATTTTACTGGATGAGAAAATCGATCCGGCGCTGGCGGCAGAGATCCTGACGCTGCCTTCAGTAAATGAAATAGCCGAACTGTTCGATATCATCGATCCGGTGGCGATAACCGAAGTACGCGAAGCGTTAACCCGCACGCTGGCGGCCGAGCTGGCAGATGAATTCCTCGCCATCTATAACGCTAATCATCTTGATGAGTACCGCGTTGAGCATGCCGATATTGGCAAGCGTACGCTGCGTAACGCCTGCCTGCGTTTCCTGGCCTTTGGCGAAACCCATCTGGCTGACACGTTGGTAAGCAAGCAGTATCGTGAAGCGAACAATATGACCGATGCGCTGGCGGCGCTATCCGCGGCAGTGGCGGCACAACTGCCATGTCGCGACGCGCTAATGCAGGAGTATGACGATAAGTGGCACCATGACGGTCTGGTGATGGACAAATGGTTTATCCTGCAATCCACCAGCCCGGCGAAAAACGTGCTGGAAACGGTACGCGGCCTGCTGAAGCATCGCTCTTTCAGTATGAGTAACCCGAACCGAATTCGTTCGCTGATCGGTGCCTTTGCGGGTAGCAACCCGGCGGCATTCCATGCGGAAGATGGTAGTGGATATCAGTTCCTGGTCGACATGTTGACTGAGCTTAATAGTCGTAACCCGCAGGTGGCGTCACGTCTGATTGAGCCGCTAATTCGCTTAAAACGTTATGATGCAAAACGTCAGGCGAAAATGCGTGCGGCGCTGGAACAGCTGAAAGGTCTGGAGAATCTCTCAGGCGATCTGTTCGAGAAGATTGACAAAGCGTTAGCCTGAAACGTTGACCTGTAGTTTAGTAGGCCGGATAAGGCGGTAACGCCGCCATCCGGCAAAAGGCCCGGTAAGCGCTACCGGGCCTGGTTTTCTGAGCGGTTATCCATGTCGAAGGATCGGTTGTTCCGTCTCGCCGCGTTTCATAACCCGGTTCAACACTTCCGCTTCCAGATCGGCTAACCGTACCGATCCCAAACGGCGGGGGCGCTGAATATCCACCGTAAGATCCAGTCCGATTTTTCCGTCCTCAATCAGCAACACGCGATCGGCCATAGCCACCGCTTCACTGACGTCATGAGTGACCAGCAGTACGGTAAAGCCGTGCTCTTGCCATAAAGAGACGATCAGATCCTGCATTTCAAGGCGGGTTAGGGCATCCAGAGCGCCGAGGGGTTCATCCAGCAGCAGCAAACCAGGGCGATGAATTAATGCCCGTGCCAGGGCTACACGCTGTTTTTGTCCACCGGACAGCGCAGCCGGCCATTCGTGAGCACGACTCTCCAGCCCAACGGCGGCCAGCGCATCTCGGGCCGCATCGCGCCACTGACCTTTCAGACCCAGGCCCACATTATCGATAACCGTCTTCCATGGCAGCAGACGCGCATCCTGGAACATCATACGTGTATCATCCTGAATTTCCGCCAGTGGGGTGGTTCCGGCAAGTAATGCGCCTGAGGTGGGCGATTCCAGCCCTGCCAGCAGACGCAGCAATGTACTTTTACCACCGCCGCTGCGGCCAACCACGGCAACAAACTGTCCGGCCGGAATATGCAAATCTAATTGATTGAGCACTGTATTGGCGGCGTATTGTTTTGTCACGGCGCTCAGCAACAGCGGTGTACCCTGGTTCAGGCGAGCGGTATTCATACGGTAGCCTCCTTTACATGGTAAGCCGGATGCCAGCGTAGCCAGACTCGCTCCAGCAGTTGGGCGCTGACGTCGGCAAGTTTGCCGAGCAGGGCGTAGAGAATAATGGCCACCACGACCACATCGGTTTGCAGAAATTCGCGGGCGTTCATCGCCAGGTAACCAATACCTGCATTGGCAGAAATGGTTTCCGCCACAATCAGCGTCAGCCACATCAGCCCGAGAGCAAAACGCACGCCGACCATAATCGAGGGCAGGGCGCCGGGGAGGATCACATGAACAAACAGTGAAAGGCCGGATAATCCATAGCTGCGCGCCATTTCTACCAGCCCACGATCGATACTACGGATCCCATGCCAGGTGTTGATGTAAATTGGGAACAGCGTGCCCAACGCCACGAGAAAGATCTTGGCGGATTCATCAATGCCGAACCACAAAATCACCAGCGGGATCAGCGCCAGATGCGGTACGTTACGCAGCATCTGCACCGAGGTATCCAGCAGGCGTTCTCCCCAACGCGAAAGACCGCTGATAAGTCCCAGTGTCAGGCCAATCGATCCACCGATGGAGAATCCGATCAGCGCGCGCCAGGAACTGATGGCCAGATGCTGCCAAAGCTCGCCACTGGCGGAAAGCGTCCAGAAAGCTTCGATAACACCTTCCGGAGAGGGCAGAATGCGAGTGGACAGCCAGCCCATTGAAGATGCGAGCTGCCAGAGCGCCACCAAACCTACCGGTAAAAACCAGGGCGCGAGGCGTAATAACCATCTGTTTTTCGGCGTTGCCATTAGCCGCTCCTTAACTTTGCGCGACTTTGCGCGGGATAAATTCGTTTGCCACCGCTTCACCTTGTTGTTGCAGGTATTGCGGCTGCGGAATTTCCGGTATAGCAACATCCAGATGCGGGAACAGCAGCTCGCCAACCTTGTATGCCTCTTCCAGATGTGGGTATCCGGACAACACAAAGCTGTCGATTCCCAGCGCGGCATACTCATTGATACGCGCCGCGACAGTCGGACCATCTCCGACCAGCGCGGTACCCGCACCACCGCGTACCAGTCCAACGCCTGCCCACAGGTTCGGACTAATTTCCAGTTTGTCGCGTTTACCATTGTGCAGTGCAGCCATTCGCTGCTGACCAACCGAATCCGTTCTTGAGAAGGCGGCCTGGGCTTTGGCAATGGTGTCGTCATCAAGGTGGGCTATCAGACGATCCGCTGCCTGCCACGCCTCGTGGGTTGTCTCCCGTACGATCACATGCAGACGAATACCAAAGCGGATCTTGCGCCCGAGCGCCGCTGCTTTGGCCCGCACCTGTTCAATCTTCGCTTTCACCTGTTCCGGCGGCTCGCCCCAGGTCAGATAAAGATCAACCTGCTCGGCAGCAAGGTCTTGTGCGACATCAGACGAGCCGCCGAAATAAAGTGGTGGCCGGGGTTGTTGAACGGGAGGGAAAAGCAGCTTCGCGCCGCGGACATGAATATGTTTGCCGTTGAAATCCACCGTTTCACCTTGCAGCAAGCGCCGCCAGACCTGAGTAAATTCAGCAGAGGCTTCATATCGTTCTGTGTGATCGAGGAACACGCCGTCACCTGCCAGCTCCTGTGGATCGCTGCCGGTCACCAGGTTAAATAACGCCCGGCCATTTGAGAGTCTGTCGAGCGTCGCAGCCTGACGTGCGGCAACCGTTGGCGAGGTGACGCTTGGGCGCAGCGCGACCAGAAACTTTAATCTCTGGGTGACCGGGATCATCGAAGCGGCGACCAGCCAGGCATCTTCGCAAGAGCGACCGGTTGGGATCAGGACGCCGGTAAATCCAAGACGATCGGCCGTTTGCGCGATTTGTTGCATATAACTGTGATCGACCGGGCGCGAACCTTCTTCCGTTCCAAGATAATGACCGTCACCATGGGTGGGTAAAAACCAGAACATATTCAGACTCATAATTTTTCTCCTGCCTGCTGAGTGGGTTGCCAGATACGCTGGCGAATATCGATTTTTTTCGGCACCAAACGGTTGTCATAAAACAGATCGGCGGTTTGTTGTTGCAGGGCAGCAACAGAGGCGTTGACTGGCACAATGGTGGTTGGCGGACGGTGATCCAGATAAGACGCAATCACCGGTTCAGGCAGCCCCATGGTTTTGGCCAGCAGGGTAATGCTTTGCTGGCGCTGGTTGAGCGTTAACGCATCGGCCTGGCTAAAGGTATCCAGTACGCCAAGTACAAAAGCGCCGTTTTTCTCGGCATAAGGACGGGCGGCGAGATAAAACGAACCGGTTTGCTTGAGGTCTGAGCCGTCCTTCAGTACGCGTACATCACCTTGCAGTAACGCGGCGGAATAATAGGGATCCCAGATAGCCCACGCATCCACGTTTCCTTGCTGAAAGGCCGCTCGCGCATCGGCGGGAGTCAGATACGTTGGTTGAATATCGGTAAATTTCAGTCCGGCCTGTTGCAGCGCCCGGAGCAGTAAATTGTGGGCGCTGGAGCCTTTCTGGAAGGCGACTTTATGTCCTTTAAGCTGCGCGACGCTCTGGATCGGGCTATTTTTTGGCACCAGAATCACTTCGGCTTTCGGTTTGGGCGGCTCGACGCCCACGTAAACCAGATCGGCCCCGGCTGCCTGGGCGAAAATCGGCGGAATGTCACCGGTACTGCCGAGATCGATACTGCCGATATTGAGTGCTTCCAGCATTTGCGGTCCAGCCGGGAATTCGACCCACGAGATTTTAGTCTGCGGATAGCGTTTCTCGAGTAGCTGATGGCTTTTGGCCAGCACCATACTGACGCTTCCTTTCTGGTAACCAATACGCAGAGCATCGGGGGCCGATTCTGCGGCATGCCCCAGCGTTGACAGCGACAACAACCCGGTCAGTGCCAGCCATGACGTGTGACGCCTGAGAAAATCAAGCATGAGCGGCACCTCGCAGGGTGTTCAGTTGAGGAAGTTGGACATCGCGACGATGCAACGCCAGCCAGAAGGTATCGAGCGCACTGTCCAGACGCTGCTGAAGATTGGGCGTAAACTGAGGTTTATGCTGATAATCAATCACCTGTGAATCATCGGCAAACACACCGTGCAGGATCTCCTGGGCCTTTAATGCGCTCAGTACCGGTTTCAGCGCGTAATCGACGGCAAGTAAATGCGCCACGCTGCCGCCGGTCGCCAACGGCAAAACCACTTTCCCTTCCAGCGCCCGCTCGGGGAGTAGGTCGAGCAGGGTTTTCAGGGCGCCAGAGTAAGCGGCTTTATAGACTGGTGTTGCGACAATCAGCCCGTCTGCATCCTGCAATTGTTCGATAAATGTGTTCAGCGCCGGACTGTCGAAACGAGCATAGATTAGGTCTTCCGGGGCAAAATTGTGCAGGTTCCAGTGAAAGATTTCGACATCCTGACCGTGAAGTTTTTCTCGGGCATATTCCAGTAACGCACTGGATCGAGAGGGAAAGCGAGGGCTCCCCGCCAGAGTGATGACGCGCATAATTTCATTCTCCCCTTATAACTAATTGTTTGCTTTTGGTTAACATTGATAACAATTTGAGCAGTCTGGCAGAGAGATTTTGTTTATCGAAATGATTTATACGGGATAGAAAAGTTGGAAATTGAATAAAAAGGCAGAGGCGAGGAAAACGATTGCTATTTATTGCCGCAGGTCAATTCCCTTTTTGCTCGCGATCGCACATAATACGCCCCCGGTTTGCACACCGGGAATCCAGGAGAGTTCATGTACTACCCCTTCGTTCGTAAAGCCCTTTTTCAGCTCGATCCAGAGCGCGCTCATGAATTGACATTCCAGCAATTACGTCGCATTACCGGCACACCGCTTGAAGCGCTTGTACGCCAGAAAGTACCGGCAAAACCGGTTACCTGTATGGGGTTGACGTTTAAAAATCCGCTCGGGCTTGCTGCCGGACTGGATAAAGACGGGGAGTGCATTGATGCGCTCGGCGCGATGGGATTTGGTTCCATTGAGATTGGTACCGTGACGCCACGCCCTCAGCCGGGTAACGATAAACCGCGTCTATTCCGTCTGGTCGATGCAGAAGGTTTGATCAACCGCATGGGGTTTAATAACCACGGGGTTGATAACCTGGTTGAGAACGTTAAAAAATCGCATTTCGACGGTATTCTGGGGATTAATATTGGTAAGAACAAAGATACCCCAGTAGAGAACGGCAAAGATGACTATCTGATTTGTATGGAAAAAGTCTATGCTTATGCTGGTTATATCGCGATTAATATCTCTTCGCCGAATACGCCGGGATTACGTACGCTACAATACGGCGAGGCGCTGGACGATCTCCTGACGGCAATTAAAAATAAGCAAAACGATCTGCAAGCGATCCACCATAAATATGTTCCGGTGGCGGTAAAGATCGCGCCGGATCTTTCTGTGGAAGAACTGATCCAGGTCGCCGATAGTTTAGTTCGTCATAATATTGATGGCGTAATTGCGACTAACACCACCCTCGATCGTTCTCTTGTTCAGGGAATGAAAAATTGCGATCAAATGGGTGGTCTGAGCGGTCGACCGTTGCAATTAAAAAGTACAGAAATTATTCGCCAGTTGTCTCAGGAATTAAAAGGTCAGCTGCCGATTATTGGTGTTGGTGGTATCGACTCGGTGATTGCTGCACGTGAGAAAATAGCTGCTGGTGCAACCCTCGTACAGATTTATTCGGGCTTTATTTTTAAAGGTCCGCCGTTGATAAAAGAAATCGTCAGCAATATCTGAATGCTACCTTAATCACAAACCAGGGCTTTATTTCTAGCCCTGGTTGTTTTATATTCCTTTACTGTTGCTTATTTAAACATTCTGAGCTTTTATTATTAGGGCAATAAACGAAGCGGCAAAAGGATACTGTCGTAACGGTGATGATTAAGGAAAGGAGAGAAACTGATGCGAATTAAACCCGACGATAACTGGCGCTGGTATTATGATGAAGAGCACGATCGTATGATGCTCGATTTAGCCAATGGCATGTTATTCCGTTCGCGTTTTGCTCGTAAAATGCTCACTCCTGATGCATTTTCTCCGTCAGGTTTTTGTGTTGATGACGCCGCGCTTTATTTTTCCTTTGAAGAAAAATGTCGCTACCTGGATTTAGCCAAAGAACAAAAAGCGGAACTGGTGCTTAATGCGCTGGTGGCGATTCGTTATCTCAAACCGCAAATGCCAAAAAGCTGGCACTTTGTCGCACACGGTATTAACTGGTCGCCGGTCGTGGGTGACGCAGCCTGTGTTGATTTAAGCGATACCGATGAACAGGTAAACCTGTTAGTGGTTGAGCCGGGTGAAAACGCCGCGCTTTGCCTGCTTGCGCAACCTGGCGTGGTTATCGCCGGGCGTACGATGCAGCTTGGCGATGCGATTAAAATAATGAATGACAGACTGAAACCGCAGGCCGTTGTTGACAGTTTCAGCCTTGAGCAGGCGGTTTAGCTCTCCAGCCTGATTGCCGTTTTGGGAACACAGCTACAGCACAGAATCGTTCCGTCGTCCCCCATCGCTGATTTCTTCAACGGGCTAACTTCGCCTTCTACCAGTCGAATTCGACAGCATCCGCAAATGCCTGCCCGGCATGAATAGGGAACCCGGATACCCTGGTTTTCCAACTGCTCAAGCAATACCTGTTGATTATTTCCGCGAAAGGTCTGTCCCTGCCAGTCAATAAGCACCGTGGCATCAGGTTGTTGTTCGGGTGTAGTTTCGTCTGATTCAGCCGCGCCGTACGCTCTGGCGGGGCCGGTTGCCAAAATTTCTACCTCATCGCCGACGCGAATAACGCCACTGTTACGCGCGATAAGATTCTGACCGAAATCGACATCGCCGTTATCTACCGCAGTACGGAAGGTTTGCAATGTGGCAAGCGGTTCACCGGATGGGTGTTTCTGGCCTTT
The DNA here is from genome assembly GCF_030332765.1 of Citrobacter sp. Cpo071. Classification (NCBI taxonomy): domain Bacteria; kingdom Pseudomonadati; phylum Pseudomonadota; class Gammaproteobacteria; order Enterobacterales; family Enterobacteriaceae; genus Citrobacter; species Citrobacter sp. Cpo071. The sequence continues at coordinate 19,248 of NZ_JAOWHE010000085.1, forward strand.
TTCCGGGCTAACTGTCGTGAAAATACAGCGGCTACAGGGTTTTGCTACATCAAAAATGACGTCGCCAATACGAATCACTTTCCAGGTATCTTCTTCCCAGGCACCAGCTCCCGAAACCACTATATTGGGGCGAAACTGTTCCATTTTGACGCTTGCCGGACAGCGCTGTTGCAGATCGCGCAGGGATGCTTCGTTGGCCAGCAGATAAGGATAACCATCAGCGAAGGATAAAGGAACATCAACATGGCGTTTTACACGGCGCGTCAGCTGCGGGCCGACCCAGCGTAACTGCACTTCACGGGAGAAAAAGCCGCTAAGCCACTGGTTGATAGCCGCTGGCGCAATACGCGCGGTAAAATGGTTTCCCCATACTTCTGTTGGCGCATCCTGGGGAGCGAAGTCGGCAAATCGCACGAGCGCGCTGCTGCCATCTGGAGCTGTAAGATGCAGTCCATCGTGGAATGGGGAAGGCGTAAAACGGACCATTTGTGGGAACTGACGGGCGGTTATGAACGTTCCGTCAGGTTCAGTGATCATAAATATGCGATCAAAGGCGAGACCGCTAATATCTGCCAGGGCATGCGTAAGCCCAATGCCGCGCATTGATTTAACCGGATGAATAAAAAGTCGGGTTAACGTGACCACTGTACAGCCCCTCGAATGAAAATAAGCCTTCAACTTTATGACATACAGCCCATATTAGCTATAATGCGCAGCAATTTTCTTGGAGTAAAAGTGACATTATGAATTCTCTGTTTGCCAGTACGGCCCGCGGGCTGGAAGAGCTGTTAAAAACTGAACTGGAAAACCTCGGCGCGCTGGAGTGTCAGGTCGTTCAGGGTGGGGTCCATTTTAAGGGCGACACGCGGCTTGTTTACCAGAGCCTGATGTGGAGCCGCCTGGCCTCGCGCATTATCCTGCCGATGGGAGAGTGCAAGGTCTACAGCGATCTTGATCTGTACCTCGGCGTTCAGGCAATCGACTGGACAGAGATATTTAACCCTGGTGCTACGTTTGCCGTCCATTTTAGCGGACTGAACGAGACCATTCGTAACAGCCAGTACGGCGCGCTGAAGGTCAAGGATGCGATTGTCGATGCCTTTACCCGCAAAAATATGCCGCGTCCGAATGTGGATCGTGAATCTCCGGATCTGCGCATCAACGTCTGGTTGAACAAAGATACTGCCAGCATTGCGCTCGATCTGAGCGGTGACGGTTTGCATCAGCGTGGCTATCGCGATCGCGCGGGTCAGGCACCGATTAAAGAGACGCTGGCCGCCGCTATTGTTATGCGTTCTGGCTGGCAGCCGGGAACCCCGTTACTCGATCCGATGTGTGGTTCCGGCACACTGCTGATTGAAGCGGCAATGTGGGCGACCGATCGCGCGCCGGGTCTGCACCGTGGATACTGGGGCTTCAGCGGTTGGGCGCAACACGACGAAGCTGTCTGGCAAGAAGTTAAAGCCGAAGCGCAGGTGCGTGCGCGTAAGGGACTGGCTGACTATACCTCGCATTTTTATGGATCCGATAGCGATGCGCGCGTGATTGAAAAAGCGCGTAGTAATGCTCGCCGCGCCGGTATCGCCGATCTGATGACGTTTGATGTGAAAGATGTCGCCAAACTGAGCAATCCGCTGCCGAAAGGACCGTATGGGACGGTTATCAGTAACCCGCCTTACGGCGAACGTCTGGATAGCGAACCGGCGCTGATTGCTCTGCACAGCCTGCTGGGCCGTACGATGAAAAACCAGTTTGGCGGCTGGAATTTGTCGTTGTTCAGCGCCTCGCCGGATCTGCTCAGCAGCCTGCAATTACGTGCCGACAAGCAGTTCAAAGCGAAAAACGGCCCGCTGGATTGTGTGCAGAAGAATTATCACGTTGCAGAGACCACTGCGGACAGCAAGCCTGCCACGGTCGCGGAAGATTATGCCAACCGCCTGCGCAAGAATATTAAGAAGCTGGAAAAATGGGCACGTCAGGAAGGCATTGAATGCTATCGCCTGTATGACGCTGACCTGCCGGAATACAACGTTGCAGTAGATCGTTACGGTGATTGGGTCGTGGTTCAGGAATACGCACCGCCGAAGACGGTCGATGCGCAAAAAGCACGTCAACGCTTGTTCGACATCATTGCCGCCACGCTGTCAGTACTGGAAATCGCGCCAAACAAACTGGTGCTGAAAACCCGTGAGCGTCAGAAAGGCAAGAATCAGTATCAGAAGATGAATGAGAAGGGTGAATTCATTGAGGTAAGCGAGTACAACGCGCGCCTGTGGGTGAACCTGACTGACTACCTTGATACGGGTTTATTCCTCGATCACCGTATTGCGCGCCGCATGTTGGGGCAGATGAGTAAAGGTAAGGACTTCCTCAACCTGTTTTCCTACACCGGTAGCGCCAGCGTACATGCAGGATTGGGCGGTGCGCGTAGCACCACGACGGTCGATATGTCGCGTACCTATCTGGAATGGGCGGAACGTAACCTGCGCCTGAACGGATTGAGCGGTCGCGCTCATCGTTTAATTCAGGCCGATTGCCTGGGCTGGCTGCGTGATGCGAATGAACAGTTTGATCTGATTTTCATCGATCCGCCGACGTTCTCTAACTCAAAACGTATGGAAGATTCGTTTGATGTGCAGCGCGATCATCTGGCGCTGATGAAAGATCTGAAACGTTTACTGCGTAAAGACGGCACGATCATGTTCTCCAACAACAAACGTGGGTTCCGTATGGATCTCGACGGTTTGGCTGAACTGGGATTGAAAGCACAAGAAATTACCCAAAAAACGCTTTCCCAGGATTTTGCCCGTAACCGTCAGATCCACAATTGCTGGCTGATTACCGCAGCCTGAAAGGATAAATAAATGTCATTGATCAGTATGCATGGTGCATGGCTGTCGTTCAGCGATGCGCCGCTTCTTGATAATGCAGAACTGCATATCGAGGATAACGAACGCGTCTGTCTGGTTGGCCGTAACGGCGCAGGTAAATCGACGCTGATGAAGATCCTGAACCGTGAGCAGGGGCTTGACGACGGGCGTATCATTTATGAGCAGGATCTGGTTGTGGCGCGTCTGCAACAGGATCCACCGCGAAATGTTGAAGGCAGCGTGTATGATTTCGTTGCCGAGGGTATCGAAGAACAGGCCGAGTATCTCAAACGTTATCACGATATTTCGCGTCTGGTGATGACTGATCCGAGCGACAGAAATCTGAATGAGATGGCGCGGGTTCAGGAAATGCTCGATCATCACAATCTGTGGCAGCTCGAAAGCCGTATTAATGAAGTGCTGGAGCAGTTGGGGCTGGATCCAAACGCCGCACTTTCTTCGCTTTCAGGCGGTTGGCTGCGTAAAGCGGCGCTGGGCCGCGCGTTAGTGAGCAATCCGCGTGTACTGCTGCTGGATGAACCAACAAACCACCTGGATATTGAAACCATCGACTGGCTGGAAGGATTCCTGAAATCCTTCAATGGGACAATCATCTTCATTTCCCATGACCGTTCATTTATACGCAATATGGCGACGCGTATCGTCGACCTCGATCGTGGCAAGCTGGTGACTTATCCGGGGAATTACGATCAGTATCTGCTGGAAAAAGAAGAAGCGCTGCGCGTAGAAGAGTTACAAAATGCAGAGTTTGACCGCAAGCTGGCGCAGGAAGAGGTCTGGATCCGTCAGGGGATCAAAGCGCGCCGTACCCGTAATGAAGGCCGCGTGCGCGCACTGAAAGCCATGCGTCGCGAGCGTGGCGAACGTCGCGAAGTGATGGGCACGGCGAAGATGCAGGTCGAAGAGGCGAGCCGTTCAGGCAAGATTGTTTTCGAAATGGAGAACGTGGATTACCAGGTTGATGGAAAGCAGCTGGTAAAAGATTTCTCCGCACAGGTACAACGTAGCGACAAAATTGCGCTAATCGGACCGAACGGCTGCGGCAAAACAACGCTGCTGAAGCTGATGTTAGGCCAGCTTCAGGCTGACAGTGGACGCATTCACGTCGGCACCAAGCTGGAAGTGGCCTATTTCGATCAGCACCGCGCCGAACTGGATCCCGATAAAACCGTGATGGACAACCTGGCTGAAGGTAAGCAAGAGGTGATGGTTAACGGTAAACCTCGCCATGTGCTGGGTTATCTGCAGGACTTCCTGTTCCATCCGAAACGCGCGATGACGCCAGTGCGAGCGCTCTCTGGTGGGGAACGAAATCGCCTGCTGTTGGCGCGTCTTTTTCTGAAACCCAGCAATCTTTTGATTCTCGATGAACCAACGAACGATCTTGACGTCGAAACGCTGGAACTGCTTGAAGAACTAATTGATAGCTATCAGGGGACTGTACTGCTGGTAAGCCACGACCGTCAGTTTGTGGATAATACTGTAACTGAATGCTGGATCTTCGAAGGCGGCGGTAAAATTGGTCGTTATGTCGGTGGTTATCATGACGCGCGCAGCCAGCAATCTCAGTATGTGGCGTTTAAACAACCGGTCGCGAAAAAAACAGAGGAAGCTGTTGCTCCTAAAGCAGAAATTGTCAAACGTGGCACGAGCAAACTAAGCTATAAACTGCAGCGCGAACTGGAGCAGCTCCCCGCTCAGCTTGAAGAACTGGAAGCTAAACTGGAAAGGCTACAAGCGCAGGTTGCTGACGCCGCTTTTTTCAGTCAGCCACATGAGCAAACACAGCAGGTATTAGCTAATCTGAACGAAGCGGAACAAGAACTTGAGCAAGCCTTTGAGCGCTGGGAGTATCTTGAGTCTTTGAAGAACGGCGCATAATTTAAAGGAGCACATATGTGCGAACATCACCATGCCGCGAAGCATATTTTGTGCTCGCAGTGTGACATGCTGGTGGCGTTACCTCGCCTTGAGCATGGTCAAAAAGCGGCATGTCCACGATGTGGCACTACGTTAACGGTTGAGTGGGACGCGCCGCGGCAGCGTCCTACCGCCTATGTATTAGCAGCATTATTCATGCTGCTTCTGTCAAACCTCTTCCCCTTTGTGAATATGAACGTCGCAGGGGTGAGCAGCGAAGTGACGTTGCTGGAGATCCCCAGCGTTCTCTTTTCTGAAGACTACGCCAGTCTCGGCACCTTCTTTTTATTATTCGTGCAGTTGGTCCCCGCGTTTTGCCTGCTGACTATCTTGCTGCTGGTGAATCGGGTGCAGATGCCCGCCAGACTTAAGGCGGGTCTTGCACGCGTCCTGTTCCAGTTAAAAAGCTGGGGGATGGCGGAAATCTTCCTCGCTGGCGTGCTGGTCAGCTTTGTTAAGCTTATGGCTTACGGCGATATTGGCGTGGGCAGCAGCTTTATTCCGTGGTGCTTCTTTTGCGTTTTGCAACTGCGCGCATTCCAGTGCGTTGACCGTCGCTGGCTGTGGGATGATATTGCGCCAATGCCAGTGATTAAGCAGGAGTTAAAACCAGGCGTGCCCGGCATTCGACAGGGACTGCGTTCCTGCTCTTGCTGCACCGCGATTCTTCCCGCTGATGAACGGGTGTGTCCGCGCTGCCAGACGAAAGGCTATGTGCGGCGTAAAAACAGTCTGCAATGGACGTTGGCATTACTGTTCACGTCGATCATGCTTTATCTTCCTGCCAATATTTTGCCGATTATGATTACCGATCTGCTCGGGTCAAAGCTGCCATCAACGATACTTGAGGGGGTGGTTTTAATCTGGAGCGAAGGCTCTTATCCGGTGGCTGCGGTTATTTTTATCGCCAGTATTATGGTGCCGACGTTGAAAATGATCGCCATTGCCTGGCTATGTTGGGATGCCAAAGGGCACGGCAAACGCGACAGCGAACGTATGCACCTGATTTATGAAGTTGTGGAATTTGTCGGTCGCTGGTCAATGATCGACGTCTTTGTGATTGCGGTACTCTCTGCGCTGGTACGCATGGGAGGGTTAATGAACATTTATCCTGCAATGGGTGCTTTGATGTTTGCTTTAGTCGTCATTATGACAATGTTTTCTGCGATGACATTTGATCCGCGTCTGTCGTGGGACCGTGAACCAGAACCAGGCCATGAGGAGTCCTGACAGCATGGAATCTAAAAGTGGGGAAGCCAAAGTGCAAAAGGTAAAAAACTGGTCGCCCGTGTGGATATTCCCTATCGTCACTGCACTCATTGGCGCGTGGGTACTGTTTTATCACTACAGTCATCAGGGGCCACAGGTCACGCTGATTACCACCAATGCTGAAGGTATTGAAGGGGGCAAAACGACGATTAAGAGCCGCAGCGTGGATGTCGGTATCGTCGAGAGCGCAACCCTGACTGATGATTTGACCCATGTGGAGATTAAAGCGCGTCTTAACTCCGGAATGGAAAAGCTGCTGCATAAAGATTCTGTCTTTTGGGTGGTGAAGCCGCAGGTTGGACGTGAAGGTATCAGTGGGCTCGGCACGTTATTGTCCGGGGCTTATATTGAACTGCAGCCCGGCAATAAAGGCAGTAAGCTGGAAAATTACCAACTGCTGGATTCACCGCCGCTGGCTCCGCCAGATGCAAAAGGGATCCGTGTGATTCTGGACAGTAAAAAAGCCGGTCAGTTGAGCCCAGGCGATCCGGTGCTTTTCCGCGGCTATCGTGTGGGCTCGGTTGAAACCAGCACGTTTGATGCGCAAAAGCGTACGATCAGCTATCAGCTTTTCATCAATGCGCCTAACGATCGTCTGGTGACCAGCAATGTACGTTTCTGGAAAGACAGCGGGATCGCCGTAGATCTTACCTCAGCAGGTATGCGCGTAGAAATGGGATCGCTCTCCACGCTGTTTGGCGGTGGTGTAAGTTTTGATGTGCCCGAAGGACTGGAACAAGGTCAACCGGTTGAGCAGCAGGCCTCATTTAACCTCTATGACGATCAAAAAAGTATTCAGGATTCCCTGTATACCGATCATATTGATTACCTGATGTTCTTTAAAGATTCGATTCGTGGCCTACAGCCTGGTGCACCGCTGGAATTCCGTGGCATCCGCTTGGGTACGGTGAGTAAAGTACCTTTCTTCTCACCGAATATGCGTCAGGTATTTAACAATGATTACCGTATTCCGGTGCTGGTGCGTATTGAACCAGAACGTCTGAAGGCACAGCTGGGAGAAGATACCGATGTTGGCGCTCACCTGGAGCAACTGCTTAAACGCGGATTACGAGGATCGCTCAAAACCGGGAACCTGGTAACCGGTGCGCTGTATGTCGATCTCGACTTCTACCCGAAAGAGCCGCCGATTACTGGGGTGCGTGAATTTAACGGTTATCAGATAATCCCGACCGTGAGCGGTGGTCTGGCGCAGATCCAACAGCGTCTGATGGAAGCGTTGGATAAGATTAACAATCTGCCGCTGAACCCGATGATCGAGCAGGCAACCAATACGTTGTCGGAAAGCCAGCGCACGATGAAGCATCTGCAAACCACGCTGGATAACATGAACAAGATCACGTCCAGCCAGTCGATGCAGGATCTGCCGGCGGATATGCAGAACACGCTGCGTGAACTAAATCGTAGTATGCAGGGCTTCCAGCCTGGTTCCGCGGCCTACAACAAGATGGTGGCGGATATGCAGCGTCTTGATCAGGTGCTGCGTGAACTGCAACCGGTACTGAAAACGCTGAACGATAAGAGTAATGCGCTGGTATTTGAAGCGAAGGACAAAAAAGATCCAGAGCCGAAGAGGGCGAAACAATGAAAAAGTGGCTAGTGGTGATGATGGCGGTCTGGCTGACGTCATGCAGCTCCAGCGGAGAAAATAAAAGCTATTACCAGCTCCCTATCGCACAAGGGGGCGTACAAAGCTCTGCCAATCAGGGAAACCGTCTGCTGTGGGTTGAACAGATTGCGGTACCTGATTATCTGGCCGGTAATGGGGTGGTTTACCAGACCAGCGATGTGCAATATGTGATAGCCAATAATAATCTCTGGGCCAGCCCATTAGATCAGCAATTGCGCAATACACTGGTTGCGAACCTCAGTATGCAGTTGCCTGGCTGGGTTGTCGCTTCACAACCGCTTGGAAGCACTCAGGATACGCTGAACGTGACCGTAACCGGCTTCCACGGTCGGTACGATGGTAAGGTTATTGTGAGCGGTGAATGGTTGCTGAATCATCAGGGACAACTGATCAAACGTCCATTCCACATCGAAGCTGTACAGACCAAAGACGGCTACGATGAGATGGTGAAGGTTCTAGCCAATGCCTGGAGTCAGGAAGCGACGGTCATTGCTCAAGAGCTGAAACGCATCCCTTAAGCTTAAATAATTGTAAATTATACCGCCTCTGGTTCATTGCCCGAGGCGGTTTTTTTATTTTTTTAGCCGTGAAGATAGCTGTTCTGACTGAATATTTTTGTACAAATGATTTAGAGGCTAGCTCACAAATATGACACTGGCGTGAATTTTGCGCATTGACGAGCCTGATGTTTAGGGGTATTCGTTTAGTGTGATTGCACACTTAGTAATCACTGTTTTCTTTTCCACCAGACCCAAAAATGAGGGAAACGAGGCATGAAGAGACAAAAACGAGATCGCCTGGAACGGGCACATCAACGTGGATATCAGGCCGGCATTGCCGGACGCTCAAAAGAAATGTGTCCCTATCAGACGCTGAATCAGAGGTCATACTGGCTGGGAGGCTGGCGAGAAGCCATGGGGGATAGGGTTTTAATGGCCTGATTCTGTCTCTTTAGATAAAAGAAACCTCCGCAGAGCGGAGGTTTCGCCTTTTTGCACACCAGATAAAACGAAGAAACGTTAATGTCTGGCTGCTTCCCAGTTCTGGATTAGAACGCGGAAGTGTCCTGGAAAAGACCCACTTTCAGATCGTTTGCGGTATAGATCAGTCGACCATCAACCAGCACTTCACCATCTGCCAGGCCCATGATCAGGCGACGGTTAACGATGCGTTTGAAGTGAATGCGGTAAGTGACTTTCTTCGCGGTCGGCAGAACCTGGCCGGTGAATTTGACTTCGCCTACGCCCAGCGCACGGCCTTTACCTTCGCCGCCCAGCCAGCCGAGATAGAATCCAACCAGTTGCCACATGGCGTCGAGACCCAGGCAGCCCGGCATCACCGGATCGCCGATAAAGTGACAACCGAAGAACCACAGGTCCGGGTTGATATCCAGTTCAGCTTCAACATAACCTTTGTCAAAGTTGCCACCGGTTTCGGTCATCTTGATGACACGGTCCATCATCAGCATGCTTGGTGCTGGCAGTTGTGGCCCTTTAGCGCCAAACAGCTCACCGCGACCAGAGGCAAGAAGGTCTTCTTTCGTATAGGATTCGCGTTTATCTACCATGTTCTCTGTAAGCCTTATTTTATTGAAGCACGCAGGATAGCTAACACGTGTACGCTGAACAAGTCCGATCAGTTCGGAATAATCCAGTTCAGCCAACGTAGCGGCCATGGGAAACGGTGACGACCTTCCTGTTGCGTTGCCGTGGCAATACGCTCCTGAATGGTTTGCATCAGCGTTGTCTGGCCTTCGCCATCCCACACCAGATTTAACAACAGTGGCAGCGCATCGGTCACGTCGTCCACCGCCCAGATAGTGAATTTTTCTTCTTCTATGGCCTGTAGCAGCGCAGGCTGCAGGCTGAGGTGTCTGACGTTAGCCGAAGGAATGATGACGCCCTGTGTGCCTGTCAGCTCGCGCTGCTGGCAGATGGCGAAGAAACCTTCAATTTTCTCATTCAGACCACCGACAGGTTGTGCCCGACCAAACTGATCGACAGAACCGGTAATGGCGATACTTTGATTAACAGGAACGTCGGCGAGGGCGCTAATCAATGCGCACAGTTCTGCCATAGACGCGCTGTCACCGTCCACTTCACTGTAAGATTGCTCAAAGGTCAGCGAGGCAGAGAAGGGGATTTGTTGCTCCAACTGGAGTTCCGACATCAGGAACGCCTGCATAATCATCATACCCTTGGCATGAATATTTCCGCCAAGCTCGGCTTTGCGCTCAATATCCGTAAACTCGCCGTCGCCAATATGCACGACGCAACTGATACGAGAAGGCTCGCCAAATGCGCGTGGGTGGCCTGGAAACTCAATCACCGACAAGGCGTTGATCTGGCCAATACGCTCGCCTTCTGTCTCGATAAGGATTTGCTCTTGCAGAATTTCATCCTGCATGCGTTCAGCCAGGAATCCCTCACGCCATTCGCGCTGAGCCAGCATCAGGCTGAACTGCTCAGCGTTGCAGGTTTCGCCCTCGCATAACGGTGCCACCTCTTTGAACTGTCGGGTGATCCACAGCGGGTTAAGCGGCAATGTATCCTGTTCACCGGTATAGCGAACGGCTTCACGGATCAGAACCTGCCAGGCATCGGGAGCGGGGTAAGGCAAATTATTGCGCATGGCAGTATGCGTGACCCATTGACACCACTGCGTCATGGTTTCGGCATCCACAATCTGCAGATTATCTTCAAACTCGCTGTAAATGGCCTGCTCAGCCAATTCTGGTTCCATGTCCTGGAAATCCGCCAGCGATTCACGCTCACCCACCAAAATCACTTTCAGTTTAAGCGGCATAGGCGGAACGGAGACAGGCAGCGGGCGAGACTCATCAAAAGCCACCCAATCAAAACGCTCGTGGCTGACAATGGCTTTCAGGCGCATCCATAACAGCGGTTGGGCCAACAGCGTGCGCAATGAGATAACCAGCACACCTCCATTGGCCTGATGTACCAGACCTGGCTGTAGCGTGATTTCACCATTGAACTGACGTAGACAGCCGAACAGTTGTTCGGCTTCGGCCCAGTCAGCGCTGACCACCTGCGTTAACGTCGCAAAATTGTCTTCCGTTTTCTCAGCTGTACGATAACGAATAGTGTGACCGGAGATGTCGTAATGACCGCCAGTCAGGCTTCCTGCATCCGTGTGCAAGGGACGTGCAGCCTTTGCAATAAGGTTGAGATACTCAAGCTCTTCCGGTGCTTTTACCAACATGAACGAGGATGTTGTCCAGTGCTGAAGAAGCTGCTCTAGCGCGAATTGTAAACGTGGCTGAGTATCACTAAGTAAGGTGTCGGTGTCGTCAGTGACGTGCGGCTGTGCAAATACTTCCTGATAACTGTCGGTATCAGGAACCAGATCACGCCATGCAAGTTTCGTAATGGTCAAAGTTGATGTTTTTTAGTCTGTTGTAAAAAACGAGATTATACCGTAACCCTCACCACTAAACACCTGGAAAGCACCGTGAAACGGTTGTGATGACACGCGACAGTTCACAGGCTGGATATTCTTTTCTTCAGATGTCGAAAAAGCTGATATTCTGATAAGAGTTACACGGTAACATTGAGATCGCAATGAAATATCAACAACTTGAAAACCTTGAAAGCGGCTGGAAATGGAAGTATCTGGTGAAGAAGCATCGTGAGGGGGAATTAATCACCCGTTACGTCGAGGCCAGCGCTGCCAAAGAAGCCGTTGATTTATTGCTAACCCTCGAAAATGAACCGGTTCGGGTCAATAGCTGGATTGAAGAACACATGAATCCTGCGCTGCTTAATCGTATGAAACAAACCATACGTGCCAGGCGCAAGCGGCACTTTAATGCTGAGCATCAGCATACCCGGAAAAAATCCATCGATCTGGAATTTATGGTCTGGCAGCGTCTGGCAGGTCTTGCGCAGCGGCGCGGAAAAACGCTTTCTGAAACTATTGTGCAGCTGATTGAAGACGCAGAGCATAAAGAGAAGTACGCGAACAAAATGTCGACATTGAAACAGGATTTACAGGCGTTGCTGGGGAAAGAGTAGCGGTCGGCTGGTTGAATGCGTGGCTTACTTTGGATGAAAACAGATGAAAAAAAACCCCGCTATGCGGGGTTTTTTATAAGACGATAACTTAAGCCTGAGGCTGAGTTACAACGTCTTTGATGCCTTTAACTTCGATCTCAACACGACGATCCGGAGCCAGGCAGTCGATCAGTGCAGCGCGAGCTTTCACGTTGTCACAGGTGTTGCCAGTAACTGGGTTGGATTCACCCATACCACGTGCAGAGATTTTGTCAGAAGGAATACCTTTAGAGATCAGGTAATCAACAACGGACTGAGCACGTTTCTCGGACAGACCCTGGTTGTAAGCGTCAGAACCGATGCGGTCAGTGAAGCCCAGAACCACTACGGAACCGTCTTTCGGATCCAGGTTGCTCAGCTGGCTGTACATTTGGTCCAGAGCCTGCTGGCCTTCTGGTTTCAGAGTTGCTTTGTTGAAGTTGAACAGAACGTCAGACTTCAGAGTGAAGTGCTTGGTCTGTACTTCTGGAGCCGGAGCCGGAGCAACAACTACTGGAGCTGCTTCTTCCTGCTGACCGAAACGGTAAGAAACACCAACGCTCAACAGGCCGTTATCCGGACGACCGCCAACGGTGTTCGCGTCACCGATGTTGTTGGTCCACTGGTATTCCAGACGGGTAGCGATTTCAGGAGTAATTGCATACTCTACGCCACCAGCGAATACTGGGGATACACCAGTGTCGTGGTCTTTGAAGCCATCGTTGTTTTTAGCGTCTGCACGCCAAACCATACCACCCAGACGGGTATAAACGTCCAGATCGTCAGTGATTGGGTAACCCAGTTTAGCGGTCAGTTGAACGCCCTGAGCTTTGAAAGCGCCATTCTGCTCGCTGCCTTTGTATGGCATACGGCCTAACCAGTCGTAACCCATTTCGAAACCAACGTACGGGTTAACCTGATAACCACCGAACGCACCGGCACCCAGTTGGCTTTCGTGGGTCGGACCGTTGTTGTCGATACGGTTGTTGCCAATATCATGGAACTGAGACCAGCCCAGTTTAGCACCAGTATACCAGGTGTTATCTTTCGGAGCGGCCTGCGCCACGGTAGCGAAACCAGCCAGTGCCACTGCAATTGCGATAGCTGTCTTTTTCATTTTTTGCGCCTCGTTATCATCCAAAATTCGCCATGAATATCTCCGAAGAGAGATAACACGGTTAAATCCTTCACCCGGGGACCAGTTCAATAGTTACTCTACCGATATCTGCGGCTTACGCCGAGCACCCCTGGCGATGTAAAGTCTACAACGTAGTTGAAAACTTACAAGTGTGAAGTCCGTCAGGCATATGAAAAAAAAAGGCTTGTATACACAATATTTAACATTTATAGCTGAATAAATGTACTGAGGATATCCTGAAAACCGCTTCAGACAAGCGTTCAGACGAAAAACACATTACAGCTCAAAGACAAATTGAGAGATGAAAAAAAATTCCAGGATAAATCCTAATTTTACTCAATGATACAAATTCGAGTGAATTTTTAGCCCGGAATGCTGTCTGCCCGCAAGTGTCTGGGCGCGAACCGGACGCATGATAAAACCCATCGCATTACCTTCATCAGCCGCTTTGACCAGTTCGGCATGTTCATCTTCCGTTAATTCTTCCGCCAGCCAGCCAATGACAACACTGTAATTACCCGTGCGTAGCGCACGAATCATCGATTCCAGCGTATTGCAGGGGGAGAGCTGACTAATTTGCATGACTTTCGTCAATGGAAGTCCAGCTGACTGCACCCACTCCCGACTTAATTTTTGCTGAGGCGTCAGCCACAGCTGCCAGCGTGATTGTTGCCCTAACTGTTGCAGCAGGGGAAGCAGCAGCAGTTGTGTCATCATGGGCTGGTCCTCGCGATAGACAACTTCACTGATAAGCCCAGCGGTTGCGTTCTCTGATGAAACGCGCGCAATGTTGCTTGATGTGGAAGAGAACGACGATGAACGATTTGCATAGCCTGAAGTGTACATAATCAATCCAGCCCTGTGAGTTACTGTATGGATATACAGTAACCCTGCAATCAACAAAGATCAACCTTATTTTCGGAAACAGGTTCGCAATTTTTAGTCGTCGTCACGGGAAAAATAAAATTCATCTTGCCCCATACGCATAAGTTGCCTATTTTCGTCATTAACGGATCCGCTACTGAAAATCATTTGCTTACGTTATGATTTAAAAAGGATTTTTATGAAAGAGCTTTCTTATGCAAGGATCTATAAATCGCAGGAATATCTGGCTTCTCTGGGGACAATTCACTATCGCTCACTGTTTGGTGGCTACAGTCTGACGGTTGGCGATACGGTCTTTGCCATGGTCGCTAATGGTGAGCTGTATCTTCGCGCCTGTGAGCAGAGCGCCCAGTATTGTGTACAAAATTCTCCTGTCTGGCTGACATTTATTAAGCGCGGACGTCCTCTTGTACTTAATTATTACCAGGTGAACGATGCCCTGTGGCAAAACCAGCAGCAGCTGGTGTCGCTATCGCGATATTCGTTGGATGCAGCGGTTAAGGAAAAACAGAGTCGCTTTGCCCAGCATCGTCTGCGGGAATTGCCGAATATGACGTTTCATCTGGAGACTCTGTTGAATGAAGCTGGAATTAAAGATGAGGGGACCATGCGATCGTTGGGAGCACAAATGTGCTGGCTGAAACTTCGGCAAAATAACCCGGCTCTGACGGTAAAAGTACTCTATGCCCTTGAAGGCGCGGTAGGGGGGATACATGAAGCCGCGCTCCCGGCGACGCGTCGCCAGGAGCTGGTTGAGTGGGTAAGTTCTCTTACGCCGGAGCCGGGGTATTAGACGGCAGCACGTCAATTTGCTGCTGTAATCGCCGGATCTCTGGGAGCAGGGCGATCAATAGCCCAACTTGCTGAACGACCAGCGGCTCTTTACTGTCCGGGCGTGGTTCCAGGTGCTGAATTCGCTGCTTCAGCCCTTCTAACGCCTGATATACACGCTGCTCGTCAGCGGGTTGATGGTGAAGGGCATCATCAACATAGCAAACAGCGTCATCCAGCAATGCCAAAACGTCTGGATTGGTCAGCTGTTCGCGATGTGCGCCCAGCGCAGAAATATAGCTGGTAAACGTATGGTTGAGACACAGTAAACGGAACGCCGTTTCGCGGGTTTGGGCCGTGACATCCGGCTCGCTTGACATGTTTGATACCACGGAGGCGAGTTCAGCATCACGATTATGCGCATCACGGCGAGCGATACGGTAGGCCAGACGATTATCACGGCCCTGATGATATTGCTCGAGAATAGCATCAAGGTAGCGGCAGTTAGCGTCAGTCGCCCGTTCAATTACCCGTGGTAGGTTACGAAAACGCCAGTCTGGCCAGATGAAACTGACAGCAGCCCAGGCGATAGCACAGCCAATTAGCGTATCGATGACACGCGGCAGCGCAACCTCAAAGCCTTCGCCGAGCAGGTTAAAGCACAGTAACACCAGCAGCGTGATAAACATGGTGGCGTGAGCATACTGGACGTTGCGAAAGGCAAAAAACAGTACACCAGTGATCACCAGGAGTATCAGTTGCCCTTCGAGAGAGGGCACAAACCACAGGATCGGTAAACCAATGGCAATCCCAACCAACGTGCCGATAATCCTGAGCGCCAGGCGATGTCGGGTGGCGTTGTAGTTTGGCTGACAGACAAACAGGCTGGTCAGCAAGATCCAGTATCCGTGATTCATGCCGGTTATCTGGATAATGGCGTAACCAACACAGAGCACTAACGACATGCGAACGGCATGGCGAAACAGAGCAGACTCAGGGGTGAAATTACGGCTCAGACGTAACCAGATATCACTGAATCCATGGGGACTGTCATCGGCAAGCTGATTTTCAGACTCATTGCGCGAGAGTACCTGAGCCTGTTCAGACTCTATGGTAGCAAGCTGCGCGTCGATTGCCCGTAGGTTTGACAGTAAAAAACCCAGCGTATTGAGCAGGTCGGCAGGTTCACCACTGGCACGCATGCGCTCAAGTGCGGCATCTATATGGGTGAAGGCGCGCTCAAAGTGCGGATCGTGCTGGTAAGGTGTGCGCAATAAAATACAGCGAGATAATTGTGAACAGGCTTGCCCTTGCATCGACATCAACCGCTGGAAACGGAACATCACATCGCTGTGACGGAAATGATCGCGTAGCGTTTGATACTGAATATGTGAAGAGCTTGCGCGTTCATGAATATCCTGCGCCACAAAATAGTAATGTAGCGTGCGACGTGTTCCCCGTTGTCCACGGTCACCGCGCAGGCGGGTCAGCAGCGACACTTTAGTCTGATTCAGCGTTGCCATCAGTTGGCCATTCGCGAGAGCTAAATCATACAACGGTGCCTGGCTTTCATCTTCTATGTCGGGGTCAAAAAGACGCGATTTCAGTTCCAGGTAGTGCGCTAACTGTTCGTAGCTGCGTGCCAGATTGTCCTGTAAGGGGCGGATGGGGAACAGAAGATGTCCGGTGAGCGTCAGCAGGTTATACCAGATAGCGCCAGCGAGCAGCAGGATGGGTTGTTGATACCACTGGTCGTAAAGCGAGGTGCCCAGCATCGTGTAAATGGCAATCAGCAATGCGCCAAAAGCAATAGTTGCATAGCGCTGGCCTAATCCCCCCAGCAGAATAAAGCCGCTGGTGGAAAGCGTTAAACCAATAGCAAACAGCCAGGGCCATGGGAAGAGCAGTTCAACGGAGGCTGAGGCAATAAAAAAGCACACCAGTGTGATGATTAAATTGCGCAATCGGCCCGCGAGACGATCGTCCAGATCGGTAAGTGCGGCAGCGACCATACCCAGCGTGAGTGGGATAGTCAGCTTGACGTCATCCAGCCACCAGGGTAGCGCCGTTGTGCCGCATAGCGCGATAAAAATCCGCACGTAGTACAGCCATGTGCTGTTCCAGGTATAGCGTTTGAGCAGAGGACTTAACATAAAGGCCATCGGTCCTGATTATTCAAAACGACGACGTGCATTGGCTTCACGCGCTGCACGGGCAACTTCTACTGAAACCACCCGGCGACCCACCGGCCAGAGCGCAATGGCAGCGATTTTAAAGTTTGCAATGCCAACCGGAATACCAATAATCGTAATGCACTGAGCAATACCAGAGATAATGTGCATCAGGCACAACCACCAGCCGAAGAAAATCAGCCAGAAAATATTGAGCACGGTGCCGCCGGTATTTAACAGGACGCTTTTACCGGCCGGATTCAGTTCATCGACATGAATCGCTTCGTTACCATAGGGAAACAGCGAAAGTCGGGTTATCTCCCAGCATGAACGGGTCAAGGGTAAAGTAAAAATAAGCACGACACTGACCAGCGTTGCCAGCAACCAGGCCAGGGTGGTGGCGAACCCCCCAAGCACAAAATTTAAAATATTCAGAACAGTACGCATAAACCCTCGGTTAACTCTGGTTTTCTGTGAATTCGGCAATTGTAACGTTTTTTTGGGCTGGAGCACGTTTTCTCTGGCGGTTACACTGATAAGCAAACCTCTTCGTGTGGATCCGCTTGAGTCTTATGGAACTGAAAGCAACTTCTCTTGGAAAACGTCTGGCACAACACCCTTACGATCGGGCCGTTATTCTCAATGCCGGGATTAAAGTTTCCGGCGATCGTCACGAGTATCTTATTCCCTTCAATCAGTTACTGGCTATTCATTGCAAACGCGGCCTGGTATGGGGCGAGCTGGAGTTTGTACTCCCGGATGAGAAGGTGGTTCGTCTTCACGGTACAGAGTGGGCGGAAACCCAGCGCTTCCATCATCATTTGAATGCGCTCTGGCAACAGTGGAGCCAGGAAATGAGTGACGTTGCTGCGGGGGTTTTACAGCAGCAGTTGGATGCGATAGAGGCGCGTACTAGTGAAAGTAAATGGCTGACGCGCGAACAAACGTCAGGGCTGCAGCAGCAGATTCGCCGTGCCTTTGCCGCGTTACCGCTCCCGGTTAATCGGCTGGAGGAATTTGAAAATTGCCGGGAGGCGTTACGTCAATGCCAGGCATGGTTGAAAGACATTGAAGCCTGTCGCTTACAGCACAATCAGGCGTACACCGATGCAATGCTGGAAGAGTATGCCGAGTTTTTCCAGCATATTGAATCTTCGCCGTTGAACCCTGCTCAGGCGCGCGCGGTGGTGAACGGTGAGCAATCATTGTTGGTACTTGCAGGTGCTGGAAGCGGTAAAACATCTGTGTTGGTTGCCCGGGCTGGTTGGTTGCTTGCACGAGGAGAAGCCGCACCAGAACAGATCCTGTTGCTGGCGTTTGGACGCAAAGCCGCCCAGGAGATGGATGACCGCATCCGTGAGCGTCTGCATACGGATGAGGTCACCGCACGGACGTTCCATTCACTCGCGTTGCACATTATTTCGCAAGGCAGCAAAAAAGTCCCAACGGTAAGCAAGCTTGAAAATGATGCTATCGCGCGCAACAAACTCTTTATAACAACCTGGCGTCAGCAGTGCAGTGAGAAAAAGGCTCAGGCTAAAGGCTGGCGACAATGGTTAGAAGAAGAAATGCAGTGGTCTGTACCCGAAGGTAATTTCTGGGATGACGAAAAATTACAGCGCCGTCTGGCCTCCCGGTTGGATCGCTGGGTTAGTTTGATGCGAATGCATGGCGGAGCACAGGCGGAGATGATTGCTAATGCTCCGGAGGAGATCCGTGATCTGTTCAGTAAACGCATAAAGCTAATGGCGCCGCTGCTCAAGGCCTGGAAGAGTGCCCTGAAGGATGAGAATGCCGTCGATTTCTCCGGGTTGATCCATCAGGCTATTGTCATTCTGGAGAAGGGGCGGTTTATCAGTCCGTGGAAACATATTCTGGTCGATGAATTTCAGGATATTTCTCCTCAGCGCGCCGCCCTGTTAGCCGCCTTGCGTAAGCAAAACTCGCAGACTACGCTGTTTGCCGTGGGTGATGACTGGCAGGCCATTTACCGGTTCAGCGGAGCACAGCTTTCTCTGACAACCGCATTTCAGCAAAATTTTGGTGAGGGCGATCGCTGTAATCTGGATATGACTTACCGTTTTAATAGCCGTATCGGCGAAGTCGCAAACCAGTTTATCCAGCAAAACCCACACCAGCTCACAAAACCGCTGAACAGTCTGACGACCGGTGATAAAAAAGCCGTCACGTTGCTCGACGAAAGCCAGTTAGATCTGTTGCTGGATAAGCTGTCGGGTTTTGTAAAAGCCGAAGAGAGAATTCTGGTGCTGGCGCGATACCATCATCTCAAACCTGCCAGCCTGGACAAAGCGGCCACCCGCTGGCCCAAGCTGCAGCTGGATTTTATGACTATTCATGCCAGCAAAGGGCAGCAGGCGGATTATGTCATTGTTATGGGGCTTCATGAAGGGAATGACGGTTTCCCGGCTCCGGCTCGCGAGTCGATTATGGAAGAGGCGTTACTCCCGGCTGTTGAAGATTTTCCTGATGCGGAAGAGAGACGGTTGCTGTATGTGGCGCTAACGCGTGCGCGGCATCGGGTATGGCTACTGTTTAGCAAAGACGCGCCATCATGCTTTGTTGATGAGCTTAAGCAATTAGACGTTCCGGTGACCAGGAAACCCTGAAAAGCAGGCGGCAATTACCGCCTGCTTAGCGTTTATTTAAGGCGTTCTGCCAGATAACGGGCGTAATCCGGGATCAAGATATCTGTTGCGTCGTTGAAGTTTGGCGACTGGATAATAAAATCAGCCGTTGACACGTTGGTGGCGACTGGAATGTTCCAGACCGTGGCCAGGCGTAGCAGGGCTTTGACATCAGGATCGTGGGGAACGGCGTTGAGCGGATCCCAGAAGAAAATCAGCACATCAATTTTCCCTTCTGAAATCAGCGCACCCACCTGCTGGTCCCCCCCCATCGGGCCGCTCAGCATGGCGTTGACGTCCATTCCTGTCGCGCGTTGAATTAAGTTTCCTGTTGTTCCTGTTGCATACAGAACGTGTTTTTCCAGTAATGGCTGGTGGCGTTCAACCCAGCTCATCAACATCTTTTTGCAGTGATCGTGTGCGACCAATGCAATATGTTTCTGCGCTGGCAATGTGCGAGTCGTTAATTCCATAGTACAGCTCCCAAGTTAACCTTGTTACAGAGTACTGGAAGCACTTGACGCTGCAAGAGAAAGACAAAAAAAATGCGTATACGAACATAAATGTCACGATGGGGGTTGTTTCTCCGCCCATTGTAAGAAGTTACTTCGCGTTTGTGCGTCAGCCTGTTGAAACCAATATTTTAAGCGCTGCTCGGTCAGTGTTTGCGACTGAGGCGGCACGCGATCCAGTTCAGACACCCCGGAAAGCAGCGAACTGTCATCGGCCATCATCGTGGCAAATTGCGGTAAAGACGCATGCTTAGCCGCTTTGTTATAGCGCTCTGTTTCCATTTCATAATCTACGATTTTTGCGGTGGACGTGATTGACAGAATATCCAGCTTAACCGGTATAGGCATGGAGTCCCCATCCAGCAGTTCTACGCGCGGGGCATCATCAAAATGCGTTGCATCCCGCTCGTTGTTCAGACGTGGGAGGTGGAAATTAACCTGACTGACGAGTTGGGTATCAAAGCTGATGACCAACGGAGGTGAAATATACAGACGTTCTTCGTGGCTGGACAGGCGAATGGTTTTTTCTACGCGAAACACGAGCTGGTGCCGACCATTTTCCAGCTCAATACTGTCGGCACCACGCAGTAATGAGCTGGAGACTTTTTTTCCGTCCAGTACCAGAAGGTCAATATCATTAGACAGACGTAAAGAGGTAGCAAAAACGGTTACCGGCAAACATAGGGCAATCAAGGCTGTCACAATGCCGGCTTTCATAGGTTTCTCCTGTCCAGAAAATATCTCTATAAGATGTATCTAAATTTTTCGATAATCATGTTTACTAACATATAGACATATTTTTGAGTTTAGCTCTCATGCGCCAGTATGGGATGAATGGTTGTGGGGGCAGGTTTGTCGTACACTTTGCTAAACAGCCTGGAGGAAAACGATGAAAGAGACCGATATTGCTGGCATTTTGACAACGACCCGTACGATTGCGCTGGTGGGGGCAAGCGATAAACCCGATCGTCCAAGCTATCGGGTGATGAAATATTTACTCGATCAGGGCTATCACGTTATTCCTGTTTCACCGAAGGTTGCCGGAAAAACGCTGCTGGGGCAGCAGGGCTATGCGACGCTGGCAGATGTACCAGAGAAAGTGGATATGGTAGATGTCTTCCGTAATTCTGAAGCGGCGTGGGGTGTTGCTCAGGAGGCCATTGCCATCGGAGCGAAGACCTTATGGATGCAGCTCGGCGTGATTAACGAGCAGGCAGCCGTGCTGGCTCGCGATGCAGGGATGACGGTGGTGATGGATCGCTGCCCGGCGATTGAGATCCCGCGGCTGGGACTGGCGAAGTAAGGCTGATCTGTAGCCGAACAAAACGCACAGGCCCGATTAGCGAATCACCATCGGGCCTGTGTTAGCATCAATTGCGCAGGCGCGGGGCCTGAAGCTGTTTTCGAATTGTTCGCGCCAGTTCATCCATCGACGGTTGCTCCGGATGTTCTTCCTGTAGCTCACTACTCAGTTGCGCTTCGGCCAGATACGTATGCACTGGCAGACCATTATCGTCTTCCATCACCACGTGATACCAGGGAGCGGCGCGAAGTTCGTCGTTAACCGCCAACTCATCGGCTGACGGTTGATCAAGCGAATATTCCGGGTCGATATCCACGACCACTCCGAGGTAACCTAACAGGGAATGGCGGACCTGCTGGCCGATACCGAATTTGCTGGCAATCATAGTCACCTCCCGGGAAATAGATACCCTTTATGTAAGGGTAATATTCCACTTTTCAAGTTACATGATGCGACAGGCAAACCCTTTCAGATACAGCCCTTCCGGGTAGGTAGCGATCACCGGGTGATCGGCGGCCTGACGGAACTGCTCTATAAATTGTACATCACGACCAGCATCTATTGCGGCATCAGCGATGATTTTCTGAAATAAATCGGTGGTCATTAGCCCAGAGCAGGAGAAAGTCAGCAGCACACCGCCCGGATTGAGCAACTGAATAGCCAGCATATTGATGTCCTTATAGCCGCGGCAGGCGCCCATCAACTGGCTTTTGTTTTCGACAAATTTCGGCGGATCCATCACGATGACGTCGAATTTCTCACCACGATCGCGATAAGCACGCAGAAGTTTGAACACATCATCACGCACGAACTCAGCTTTGCTCAGATCCAGCTTGTTCAATTCCACGTTCTGGCGGGCAATATCGAGCGCTTCCTGAGAGGTGTCAACGCTGACAACCTGACGGCATCCGCCCATTAATGCTGAGACCGCAAAGCCGCCGGTATAAGAGAAACAGTTCAGCACACGCTGATTTTCCACATAACGACGCGTGGCCAGGCGGCTGTCGCGTTGATCGAGGTAATAGCCGGTTTTGTGACCATGCTGAATATCAACCAGCAGCTTCATTCCGTGCTCTTCAATTGGCAGCAGGGCTGGCGGAAGCTCACCCGTTACTGGCCCTTGAGTCAGCTCCATACCTTCTTTTTTACGTACGACCACATCGCTACGGTCATAAATGGCGCAGTCCGGGAAAACAATTTGCAGAGCGCTAATCAGCGCGGCGCGTTGGTATTCAGCCCCCGCGCTGAGCAACTGCAACACCAGGAAGTTGCCGAAGCGGTCAATGGTGATGCCCGGCAGGCCATCGGATTCTCCGGCGATCAGACGGTAACTGTCCAGACCGTCTTTTTTCGCCAGCCAGTCACGCCATGTCTGCGCCTGCTGCAGACGACGGGTGAAGAAATCAATATCGATGGACTCAGACTTGTCGAATGTCCAGACGCGTGCACGGATCTGCGACGCGGGTGAGTACGCGCCGCGTGCTAACCATTTACCCTGATGGTCAGCAATATCGATGGTTTCACCGAGGTTGGCTTTACCTTCCATACGTGCGACAGCACCGGAAAATACCCACGGGTGGCGGCGCAGTAATGATTTTTCGCGCCCTTTGGCTAACACTAAACGAGGATAATGTGGAATTGTAGATTCAGTCATGCGGAGCAACCTCTCACAAACAGTGACGCGGGCTGGAGTAAAGTACCAACCTGAAACCATTAAAATAAAATGGCGCGTAGAGTAGCACAGATGGTGAGGTCAATCATCAGGGTATGGCGTTGAGCGTTTCGGCACAAAACTCAATCACAGAGGCACAGTTTCTTTTATGCCCACCGTTTACATTGCTATTTCTTAATCAGAAAAAGGAAATGCAATGAAAGCTGTCTACTTTCTGGCTACCGCCGCCATTGTTGCGTTGAGTTTTAATACCTCTGCCGCCTCGACGTTTCGCCTCAACAGCACCGACATACCCACTAACCTGAAGTTAACGCAAAAACAGGTGTTTAAGGGATTTGGCTGCAGTGGCGACAATATCTCCCCGCAACTGAGCTGGCAAAATCCGCCAACTGATGCCAAAAGTTTTGCCATTACGCTGTTTGATCCTGATGCGCCAACGGGAAGCGGCTGGTGGCACTGGACCGTTGTAAATATTCCTGCTCAGATCCACACTCTTCCTGGCGGGGCCAGCATGGATAAGTTACCCGCTGGAGCAGTTCAGGGACGCAATGATTTCGGTTATGCTGGATTCGGTGGCGCCTGTCCACCGCCGGGCGATAAACCTCATCGCTATCAGTTTACCGTGTGGGCGTTAAATACAGACGAGTTGCCAATTGACAGTAACGCCAGCGGTGCCCTAGTCGGTTTTATGCTGAACAGCCACGTGATTGCTAAAGCTGATTTAACCGCCACTTACGCAAGAAAATAAAGAGGATACTCTGGTGCAGGATGTACATTTTCGCCATAACAACCTTACCACCGCTGAGGTGCGTTCCGGCCATCTGCACCACTTGCATCGGGTTAAACTGTTTTCTGCTGCTATTTGCCATATTACGCAGGGAAGTAAGGTCATTATTCAGGATGAAAATCGTCTGGTTGCAGGACCGGGTGAGCTGATTATCATCCCGGCGAATACGACTCTGGAGATTATTAATCAGCCGGAACAGGGGGCATTTCGCTCGGATTTGTTGTTGCTATCGACGAGCATCATTACCGCGTTTAAAAATAACTGGGTCGAGGATTTCCCTCCGGCAAAATTGACGTCGCTATGTACGCCAATGAGCAACGGACTGGCTTTTATGTGGGAAAGCTTGCTGGATGCAGTACGCCAGGACTTACCTGCAAAATTGCAGGAGCATCAGGCGATGGGATTATTGCTGGCGCTACTGCATGATGGTGTGGCGGGGCCTCTGCTTATCGAGCGACGGTTTAATCTTACTGAACAGGTGCGACAACTAATTATGTTATCCCCTGCTAAGCTATGGACAGCTCAGGAGATTGCTGGTCACCTGTCTATCAGTACCTCGACGTTACGCAGACGATTACAGATGGAATCGCAGAGTTACCGGCAAATCGTCGAAGAGGTGCGCATGTCCTGTGCGCTCTCTCAGTTGCAGTCGACCACGCTGCCGATTGGCGAAATTGCGTTACGCTGTGGCTATTTGTCAGGTTCTCGATTTACCGCAAGATTTCGCCAGTATTACGGATGCCTGCCGAAACAGGTGCGCTGAGGCCTCGGTAACTGTTCCTTCATTTATGTTGATAAGGAGAACCGCAATGTCGAAAGTCTGCATAATCGCCTGGGTCTATGGCCGGGTTCAGGGGGTAGGATTTCGCTACACCACCCAGCATGAAGCACAACGGCTGGGGTTGAACGGCTACGCGAAGAATATGGATGACGGCAGCGTAGAGGTTGTCGCCTGTGGTGAAAGCGACCGGGTAGAACAGCTGATGAAGTGGTTGAAAGCCGGGGGGCCGAGCAGCGCCAGGGTTGACCGGGTTCTCAGTGAACCACATCGTCCTGGCGACGAGCTAAAGGGATTTAGTATCCGCTATTAAATACATTTCACCGGTTTCGGCAGGCCGGCAATTTTAGTCGCCTGCTTGGCCGGACCTTTCGGGAACAGGCGGTAGAGATAACGGCTGTTGCCTTTCTCTTCGCCAAACTTGTTGGCCATCGCTTTTACCAGCATGCGGATAGCGGGGGAGGTATTAAACTCCAGATAAAACTCGCGGACAAAACGCACCACTTCCCAGTGTTCCGCGGAGAGCGTAATGCCTTCGTTTTCGGCGATTCTCTCCGCCAGCGCCTCGCTCCACAGCGTGGTATCTTTCAGATAGCCTTCGCTATCGGTACTGATTTCTTTACCTTCAAAGATCAACATAATTCGTCACTGCGTTAGTCAAACTGGCGGCAGTTTACCAAAAAAGAAAGCCCCGCATAAGCGGGGCTGGATAATGCGTGTGGACATCTTAATCGCGGCTGGCGAAGCCCAGAATACTCAGCAGGCTGACGAAGATGTTGTACAGCGAAACATACAGGCTAACGGTGGCACGAATATAGTTGGTTTCACCGCCGCGGATGATATTGCTGGTTTCAAACAGGATTGCGCCTGAAGAAATCAGAATGAACACCGCGCTGATTGCCAGATGTAATGCTGGCAGTTGCAGGAAGATATTGGCAACCATACCAATCAACACCACTACAACACCCGCCATCAGCATACCGCCGAGGAAGGACATATCTTTACGCGTGGTCAGCACATAGGCCGAGCAGCTGAAGAAGACCAGCGCCGTACCGCCCAGCGCCATGGCGATAACATCACCCATGCCTGCGGACAGGTATGTATTCAGCATCGGTCCCAAGATGTAGCCCAGGAAGCCAGTGAAAGCGAAAGCTGACAGAATACCAACCGGTTTATCCGCCGTTTTATAGGTCAGGAACATCAGACCATACATACCCACCAGCGTCAGGATAAGCCCCGGAGAAGGTAACATCAGTACGGTACTGGCGGTCGCAGTGATCGCTGAAAACGCCAGCGTCAGGCTGAGCAGGAAATAGGTATTGCGCAGCACCTTATGCGTGCTGAGTAGCGATGTACGCTCGCGCGAAGAATTAATAATACGATCCATGAGTCACTCTCTTATGACAGATGTAATTAATGATGGAGGATAATGAAATCAAGGGGAATGACACAGCGGTTTTACCCATCTTTACGCATTTTAGCCCGCCAGACTTAAGCATATTATTTCAACAAAAGTTCCCGAATTAGATGTTAGCACTGTATGTGCAAAAATGTCAGATCGCTATCTACCAGGTAACTGAAAAATATTGCGTTATTCCTGAATCTCTCTGACAGTGACATCGGTGTCTACATAAAACAGAGCAATAAGGTAAAGGGAATGATTCAACATAAATCGAAGATATTGACGTTTACGCTGTTGGCTGTCTGTTTGATGTCTATAAACGGCGCGGCGAGGGCGGCAAATGTTCCCGCAGGAACACTACTGGCAGAAAAACAGGAACTGGTCAGAAACAACGGCAGTGAGCCGGCATCTCTGGATCCGCATAAAGTTGAAAGCAACGTTGAGTTTAATTTAATCAGCGATATGTTCGACGGTCTGGTTGCTGTCAAGCAGGATGGGTCTATCGAACCCCGTCTAGCCTCGTCCTGGGAGAATAAAGGCAACACTGTCTGGACCTTCCATTTACGCCCGGGCATAACCTGGTCAGATGGATCTGCTATTACCGCACAGGATGTCGTCTGGAGCTGGCAGCGTCTGGTTTCGCCGCAAACGGCTTCACCTTATGCTTCGTATCTGGGCAACATGCACGTTGCGAACGCGGTTGATATTGCCCAGGGGAAAAAAGATCCCGCTACGCTGGGAGTCAAAGCCCTGGATGATACCACGCTGGAAATTACCCTGACGCAACCGACGGCGGCGTTTCTGGCGATGCTGGCGCATCCATCTCTGGTCCCGCTGGATAAAGTGTTGATAGGTCGTTTTGGCGATAAGTGGACCCGGCCAGAGCATTTTGTCAGCAGCGGGCCGTACAAATTATCGCAGTGGGTGGTTAATGAGCGCATCGTTGCCGAGCGTAACCCACATTACTGGGACGATCGGCATACGGTTATTAATAAAGTTACTTATTTGCCTATTAGCTCAGAGTCGGCTGACGTAAATCGCTATAAGGCCGGTGAAATCGACATTGTGTATAGCGTACCGGTTAACCAGTTCGCGCAACTGAAAAAAACAATGGGGGATGAACTGCATGTCTCGCCTCAGCTTTCAACGTATTACTATCAGTTCAATACAACCCGCGCGCCGTTTAATGATCCGCGCGTGCGCCGGGCGCTGAATATGGCGTTGGATAAAGACATCATTGCGCAAAAGGTGATGGGGCAGGGGCAGCGAGCAGCGTGGGTTATCAGCCAGCCGGAAATAGGTGGGGTGAAACTGCATGCGCCGGAGTATGCGTCATGGCCGCTCGAAAAACGTATTGCTGAAGCCAAAAAACTGCTGGCTGAAGCCGGTTTTGGTCCTGAGCATCCGCTTAGCTTAAATCTGCTCTACAACACCTTCGAAACGCACCAGCGTATTGCGATTGCCGCATCGTCGATGTGGAAGAAAAACCTTGGCGTCGAGGCGAAGCTGCAAAACCAGGAATGGAAAACCATGCTGGACACTATGCACACCGGTAATTTTGACGTCGTGCGCTATGCGTGGATAGCCGACTATGATGATGCCTCAAGTTTCCTCAATATCTTCCGGACCGGTGATAGCGAGAACACCACCAAGTACAGTAACCCCGCCTTTGATGAAGCGATGCGTAATGCGGCAAAAGCAAGTTCACTGGAAGAACGCGGTAAATATTATCAGCAGGCTGAAGACCTTTTAGGTGAGGATGTGCCCGCGATTCCGGTTTACCACTATGTCCGCACGCATCTGGTGAAGCCGTGGGTGGGGGGATTTGCGCCGGATAACCGGGGAAATTACTACACCAAAGATATGTACATCAAAAAACATTAAGCGCTATAGCCGGTATTCGTGCTGAATAAATGGTCAATTTGTTGTTATTTCAGTCGATTAACAACATTTTGGCTGTTTTTCAGGCAAACGAACACATTGGTGCTTTACAGGTCCGTTCCGGATGTTTATAGTGCGCCTCATTGGAAGCGTGGCCGAGCGGTTGAAGGCACCGGTCTTGAAAACCGGCGACCCGAAAGGGTTCTAGAGTTCGAATCTCTACGCTTCCGCCAATTTCTTAACAGAATCAATAACTTAAGAGTTGGTTTTGATTTTGTACTGCATAAAGTATTGCATTAAAAGCCCGTGTAAACGGGCTTTTTTTGTATCTAAAATCTGGTATTTCCCCGCAACAAATATTTTAAACACTCCGTTCTTGCCTGAGAAAGGCCCCAACATGTTTCTCTTCCTATACAGATTAACCAAGCAACATCCTCAGACCACAAACTTGTAATCGTGATGGTTAGCTGGACAACCAATTGTTCTGTCGGTTAAAACAGCTAAAAAAATTAACTGGTAATTGAAAATGAAAGCTAGTGAAGTCATGAGGGCGGTAAAGACGTGGTTTAAGGTGAGCAACTATGATGCTTTGCAGGAGATCACGATTGAAGACCTGAAGAGGGAAGCGTTTGCCCGATTGAGGATAGCTAAACATGATTTTGATGGAGAGTTGAATGACGACGACGACCGTGAGATCCGCCAGCGTTATCTGGACTATGAAGCTAAAATTTTAGCGGGAAAGCCTTTATTAGTAAGTCCAAGCAACGCTCCAGCTCCTACCTATGGAAAAAACTACCCACTCAGGCAGGCAGTGGAAAATCCTCTCCAGAACGCAAAAATATACATCAAACACATCACCGTAGCGGATGCTGCGAAATATGAGCGTCAATTAAGAGAGATAAAGATACTCAGGCGTATGGGGCTTAAGGAAGAAGGGGTAACCATGCCAGCCTCAGAAGAGATTGGTCGGTGGCGGTTGACTGATATCGAAATGCTTCATCCCCACAAGCCACTTTATCTGGAACTCAACATCAGAAGGCTTACTGACGAAGAAGTCATCGAACATATGAAGCGTATGCTTCCAGAATGGCGCAGGACGCATGGTATCCCTGAACCGTTAACGGGAACATTCAGGTTCGGGCTTAGCACGATCAAGAGGCTAATTAACTTCAGGATCATCCCTCTACTGGATCTGCTGTTCTGGGCCAAGAGAAACAACGAAAAAATTTCCTATGAACAGCTTAGCAGGCTTCTTTATCCCAATGATTCTGAGGATATCAGAGGTGGAACTCAAATCAAAGACACGGATAAGCCATTGGCTGACAAAGTGCTTACCCGTGAGTTTGATAGGATGTTTAACATCTACCTGAGCAAAAATGACAGCATGATACACACCAAAGTTGCTGAGGCCTTGAAGATGAACGAAAAAGAGCAGCAAGAGGAATAACTTTTCTACTGCAATTCGGGGGCATCTGATGAAGATGCGCCCCGTTCTTCAAAACCAGCGAAATTCACAAATTTCCATTTTCCCCGAAAATCATTTCTTTCGACTTCCTCATAAAAATCTTGTTTGCCAATCTCTGCATCCAGCGATCTCAATTTTTCCTACTATAGCTCTTGTCGAAACAACAGAGGAAAAGACAAATGAGAAATGAAATCGCAGGCAAAAGATTAATCCGTGTTCCAGAAGTTCTGAGAAGAGTCGGATTTAGTCGAACCACAATGTACGAGCTTATTAAGGAAGGCCGATTCCCGGATAAGATAATCATAGGGGCAAGATCTGTAGCCTTTGTGGAAAGTGAGATTGATGCATGGATTGAAAATACCATTTCCGATTCACGCAGAAATAATAAATAACATAAAAAAGGAAGCAAAAATGAAAGTACAAAAGATAGAAATACATGTTAGCAATGATGATACAAAATACTTTGTTCTAAAAAGTGGCGAAGAATATGACTACTATTTGCGGTGTATGCATGAGTATATGGGAGAAAGATTCTATCATAACCTTGAAGACGATGGTTATATGGAGGGTGTTTTAAAATCAATAATAGAGAACGGTAAGAAAGATTTTAATGAGTTCTTGAAAAAACATAAATATAAAGCATCGATTAAAAACGTATATTTTGATGAAGTGCTTGTTAACCTGAGGCAGATACATCATGTGATGAGTCACTACATCTTACATACATAATCGCTGGCGTCATCTATTCGGCCCCGCAAGGGGCTAATATAAAACGAAATGAATAAAGTAAGCATTTAATTATGAGGATATAAACATGGCTAAAGAAGATATTATTGAAAATAAATCAACAGAACTGTTTTATGATCTAGCTTGTAGATCATTTTCCGCAAGTTGGAATATGTTTATGGAAGTCAATGGCGACGGAGATGCCAATGACTATCTGGATGATCCGGATTTTATGAGTCCCTTTATTATTTATGTGATTGACCATATTCAGAATAACTTTGAGAGATTTACCACGCAAGAAGGAAAATGCGGTGATATTAATCAGGTCAACTTTGAACAAATAGCAGCCTTGCTGGTAGGGTATTCAGAAAACTTTAGAAAGTAAGAACTAATTTTGCCCCGCAAGGGGCTAACTATAAACAAAAGGAAAAACAGATGAAGAATGATATGTCAGTAATCGTAAGTATGTTATGTGAAAAAACACCTAAAGTGATGAACCTTATCCAAGAGAGCTTGGATATATTTATCGCATTAAGAGGTAGCTCTGTCGAAGAAATAATGAATGATAAGACCTTGTTAGATGATTTAAATCGTTATGTAAATGAGACACTGTATGATGAGATGGATCTGGAATATGGTTCTGTAATCATCAAAATAGTATCTAATAAATAGTATTAATACCTTCTCGATATTTATCTAATATTTAACTTAATAAAAGGGATCAGTATGAAAGAGATTATTTTAAATGAAAGTAATAAAATGGCGATAAATCTTATTGCAAATGTATTACAGGGATATTGCGAAACGATCTATAGCATCTCTGAAAAACAGCCTGAAACAGCAATGAATATTTTAACAGGGGAAATGTTATCAGAGATACTTTATGATGTGTTGATTACCTGTGAAGTTGAAGACTATGTTAAAAGTGGAAAAGGAAAAGATGTATCTGAGATCAATATAGATGAGTTAAAGGAAACGATTTTATACTGGCATAAAGAGCATATTATTGAACTTGTACTGAAAAACATAAAACCGGATGATGCTGATGAGCGTATATACTGGAAGTTAAAAATGACTGTGAATCAGTTTTGAAAAATGGCAATATTCCCTCGTGCAGAGGGAAATAATCCTGTAATGAAACGGAGATAACCAATATGATTGATGAATTCCATGTTATGTATATGTATAAAAAAATCCAAGCTGAAGCTGCGACGACAGATATGAAAACACTGGAACAGCTTTTGAAGAAGTTCCGCCAAGTTGTCGCGGAACGCCGGGAAGAATACTATCAGGAGATTGGTGAGAAAAAGGCTCAGAAATTGAGAGCCAAGAGATTACAACAGTTGCTTGAGAAAATGGGCCGTGATCGTGTATCACCGGAGGATCTTATAGGTTAATGACAATTAACAAGATCGTGTGTGTTTGATTTTTAATACTAAAGTTTTATCTGTGATTGCCGATACTTATCCTGAATATTATCTTTTCTGAGGTCATTATGGATTCTGACGATAAAAAATCAGGTAAATTTTCAGGTGCAACGGCAGCTTTTGGGGCATTAGGCAGCATCGGTAAGAAAGTTCTTGCAAAAAAAGACACCGCCCAAAGTGAGGATGGTGAAATCACTGAATCAAAAGTCATGCAGGTACTGGACTGGGCCTATGATAAAGCCTGTAATGGTGTTGTAGGTTTGGATTCGGCGCAAGAGCTTGCTGCACCATATTTGAATGGTGATGGAGAACTTGTTGATAAGGTTAATGCGCTAATACGATGGCAAAATACAAAAGCGGGAACATCAGGCTTTATCACCGGCCTTGGTGGAATAATAACGCTCCCGGTGGCCATTCCAGCTAACATTTCAAGCGTCATATTTATACAAGTTCGTATGATCGCAGCAATTGCACATATGGGCGGGTATGATTTAAAAGATGACCGTGTTAAGTCACTTGTATATACCTGTTTAACCGGAAATGCTGCGAAGGATATAGTGAAAAATATAGGTATAACAATTAGTACAAAAATGACAAATACCTTAATAAAAAATATTTCTGGTGAAACAATAAAAGCTATAAATAAAGCGGTAGGATTTAGACTTATAACTAAGTTTGGGCAAAAAGGTGCTATTAATCTTGGTAAAGCAATACCACTAGTTGGTGGTGTCGTTGGTGCTACATTTGATAGTGTATCCACCAATACTATTGGGAATATATCCCGTAATATTTTCATTGAAGAAAAAATACCTGAATGATGTTTGTATGGTGATAATTTTAAGTTCTGGCTTTTAACTATTCTAAATAGGTCGTGAAATGAAATCTTTAGACCGAGATTTAGCAAAAAAATTAATAAGAGCTGTAGGTTCGGAATATGAGTATCAGGTATCTGGTAATCCTCAAGATGCAGTTTTTGATGTTTACTTTGCTAGAGAAAAGCACGGTATCGCATTTCAAATTAGACATTCAACACATCCGTCGGCACAAGATGGCGGATGGCTACAAGTGCACCACTATGAGGGAGAGCCTGCGGATTGGGGACCTGCATTACATTCACTGAGAACAATGGGTGATGTAGTTGCATTTTGCCAAACGTTGATAACGTTCTCTCAAATAAAATCCAAAAGGCAAGCGTAGATAAATTACACTGTTATTCATCTGGCATATATTAAGTTCATACTTGGTAAATGCCAGATTAATGCTGAACTGATGCATTTAAAAAGACATTTTTCTTCTTTTTTTATTTGAGGACTCAAAATCTGATGAGATAGAAGAAAGCTGTTCAAGACTCAGCTCAACAGAGCGCTGGAACTCAAGAGCTGCCACTGTACGTTGTTTTATCACCAGAGCAATGATTTCGGCATCACTTTTTTCTTCAAGGGCTTTTCTGTAAAGTATTCGTTCATTAATTAAATCAAAATTTCCTGATGATTTAGCAGCGGTGTTAGCTGCTGAGTAACTTATAGGATTAAGCTCACTAATAAAGCTATCCAAAAGAGATTGTCTTTTCTTATCAAGCCTGCGCAGTGTGGTATGTGCAGACCTATATTTTTTTATTTCATATGAAAATGTATCATCATCATCACGTAGCTTACTATATCCTGCTCTATATTCATCCATTGATGGATGATTTTTGAGTTCTTCAATCGTATTAAAATAAGCTAATAAATCAGTGTTGTCTAATTGTACTTTTCTCATATATACCTCGTTAATAAATAGTGGATATATTTATATATTAAGGTGTATAGAGAAGGTGTCAAATTAAGGAAAGGGTTAAATATTTTTTTTTACTTTTGTAGAATAAAAACTATCAAGTATGTTTTTTCCATTATTGTTGTCCTGTTTTAGGATGCAGCTTTTAAATAGATGTCGATATCAGCTACGTCTTTTCTTGCCGCTTCATTTTCTTTTGTTCTTTTATATACCTTTCGCGGCTTATCGATCTGGACACTGTTTTTAGCATTAGGAACAGCATTATTTTTCTTCTTCTTGCTAAAAACAAAGGCATCTGTGTAGATCTCTTTATTTTCAGTTTCCAAAGATAAGTTTCGTCTTTCTTTCTGTGAAAGATCTGCATAATGCTCTGGATATTGTTCAATATCAGCATTGAGGCTTTTTGCATTACTCAAATGCTCTTTACGTTTTTCATCAAGTTGATGACTCATACCCTTGGCAAAAATATTAGAGTTGATATACAGGTGTCCATGATGTTCAACGAGAATACCTTTTTGTTTTAGCTTTTTGAATATGTTTGACATATTACCGGATGCGATATTCAACGCTTTACAGAGTGATGACTGTGAGAGGTTGATTAGGTTTCCAAACTCCATATATTCTAAGATATAAGTCAACACGCGGAATTCATTCTTAGATATATCCAGATCAGAAAAAACACGAAAGTTTGAAGTAAAAGCAAAAACATAAGGCTGCGCAAATGAGATCGCTTTATCTTCTTCTGTTGCAATAACGGTGGTTGATTTTATATCTTTGTTTTGTAGCAAGTGTCTTGCGATATCAATCTTTTGCTCTGTGGTTAATGTTTCAAATAAGCGAAGTAGTTCAGTGTCATTAGTATTCATATTATTCTCTCTTATAGTTCTTATTATGCCTATTTAATACTATGCAGAAAAATGAAAGTCAATAGTTAAACTATAAATAAAATAGAACTTTTATTATTATGATGTTGCTATATGTTAAAAAAACTATGTTTAAACATAGATTCCGCTATGTTTAAACATAGGAGGGTTCTATGTTTAAACATAGGTGTCTGCTATGTTTAAACATAGGAAAAAAAGGTGTGAAGCCCCGATTTTATTGGGCTGGGATAGTGCTTATAATTAAATAATTAGTAAGAAGTTAAGAGAGTCTAGTTTTCCTTTTATCTTATGTGCAGAGCGTTTTACGTAAAAACATATGGTTTTCTTGGGGTGTATTTTCAGCGAAGTGATTGTTTCATACAATCACGCAGCGCTGCTGATGTTTCAGGAATACTGCAATTGCTTACCTTTATTTTATTGGCGGCTGTCGCCGCAATTCTTCATTGATAAATCCATCATTAACAGGGATGAACCCTGTTTCAGCAATGTGATTGTTTTGAACAATCACTAAGTGCTGCTTCTATGAATATAGTTTTCCTATGCGTTTAAGAGCAGATACTATATTTTTTAGTGCTAATACTGTTATGAAATATAGGATCTAAAATATTTAATCATGAATAAAAGAATAGATGTTGATCCTTTTGGCTTTCCC
Source organism: Citrobacter sp. Cpo071 (assembly GCF_030332765.1). Classification (NCBI taxonomy): domain Bacteria; kingdom Pseudomonadati; phylum Pseudomonadota; class Gammaproteobacteria; order Enterobacterales; family Enterobacteriaceae; genus Citrobacter; species Citrobacter sp. Cpo071. The sequence goes on from NZ_JAOWHE010000085.1 coordinate 53,900, forward strand.
CTAAAACATAGCAAAGGCCATTGTTAAATCGTTAAATATATTTTACAGCGTTAGGGCGTAGCCGTGCGTCAGCACATGAGCTTTAGCTCATAAGAGAAATATCTTTTCAAAAGAATAAGAAAAAACAGGTAAAACGTTTATTAAATGAGTTAAATTTGATTTTTACCGATTCGATATGGTATTAAATAATAAAAAAGAAGGAAAATAAAGAATGAACAACATTAAGATTGTTACGCTCTTTCTTACAAATAAAAAGATACCATTTATGGCTTGTATTGTTAAAGATGTTGAAGAAAATGAACAAGGAATAAAACTCACTTTGCAAAATGGTGATAATATCCATGTCAAAGATTATGACTATTTCTTCTTATCAGAATCAGCACATGAGTGTGATCAGGAACGAATGATTAATACATACAGAAGATTGATTTCTGAACTGAGCCAAGTTAGCGAAGAAACAATAGAGTCCTTAGTTCCGAAGATATCGAATAATATGAAAACCAATTTCCCAGCAAGCGGTGTGAGTGCTTTGGAAGATGATTGAAAAACCTGAATGGTAGCAACCATTCCATATGAAACAGCATATTAAAACATGCGTTGCATACAGGTTTTTGCAACACCATATCTGAAGATAGCTACGTTACCTGAGATCTAACAATCCCTGTCTGCGTAATGGTCGACAGGGTATTACCTGTTCCGACCTATACCTTTCTATCTCCATCCATGTGCAAACAGCTACTGACATGGCTCTTCGTGCACATTACACCACTTATTGATCGATATAGAAGATCAATAAATTATATTTGATAGATTTCAACTATCACTTGAGCGTCAATTGATCGGTGTTTTAATTGCTTATATCGATCGATTGTGTATATATGATAGTTTAAATCTATCAAATGATTTGAATTCGATCGATACAAACGATATGACGAACAGAAAAATAAATTGAATCCTATCAATTGATTAATGCTTTTTTTCAGCCCAGAGAGACCAACCTATGGGTAGGGCTGTCTTTGACATAAAGTTTCCACACATTGGGGATAGATATGAAATTACGGATAGTGATGCCACTGGTACTGTCTGCTGCCGCACTAACAGGATGCCAGCAGCTCAACGACGGCGTGAATACAATTAATGGAGCAATCAGCTCGTCGTTGTCTTCAGTAGGTAAAGCGCTGGGGGGAACAGCCACCACTCAAAGCCTTGGCCCGGTATCATCTGTATCTGGCCTTGGTGCTGTTTGCAAAGACTATGAAGAAAATGCAATGGCAGCAGAAAAGAAATGGACAGGCAAAAGGATCTCTATCATCAATGCCACTGTTCTTGAAGTTACGAAGGGCAGAAGTGCCAGCGATATGATGACGGGAATGCCCAAAACAGCCCCTAACTATTACCTTTTATTTAAAACCTCTGATACGAGTTACTGCGGCGGTATGGTCTGGCTGGATTACTACTCTGGTATTGATGATGCAGTTCTTACTTATAAGAAAGGGCAGAAAGTCAGCGTCACCGGAACGGTAAACAATTTCGAAGTCCGTGGGTTCGCTACCGTCAACAATGCCGATATGCCAGTTCGTCTGGTTGTTCTGAAAAACGGCACAATCAATCATTAATTCCGGGATAACACTATGCGTAAAATTTTACTCGTGGCGGGTCTTGCTGTTCTTGTATCGGGATGCGGTGAAAAAGGCGATTTTAAGAAAGCGATCAACGCGAAACTATCACAATCAAAGCTGTGCTACTCCCTGCAGGACAACGACATTGTATTCAATAAAGGTTTTCCGATTAAGGTTAACCGTGGCTACCATTCTGCCGGATACAGTGCTAGTGATGAAATCCTTAAGGGACTTGTTGAACAAGGGCTGCTCACTGTTTCACAACAGGCAAATGGCTTTAGCAGTGTTGATGTTCTGGAAGTCACGGACAAGGGCCAAGAGGTTGAGTTTTGGGACCGTGAGAAAGGTGCCTGTGTTGGTCATCGGGAAGTTGCTGAGATAAAGGAATGGACCGAACCGGGAAATGGTAATCAGAAAGTTGTTCGCGTTTCTTATACATGGAGGTTGGCGGATGTTCCTTCATGGGTGGACAAAAAAGCGTTCTCCAGCGTCAAGGGCATGAATGAACCTGAAGATGGCATGATTAATCTTGTTAAAACCAGCAATGGCTGGAAAGCGATTTAAGGGGGCTATTATGGAAAACAATACAATCCAGTGTCCGTTTTGCCTGAAAGAGAGCCAGCGCGGTGTGTATGTTTGTACTGGCTGCATGGCGACTGTTTTATATGGGGCTTACCCCAGCTGGTATGCTGCTATTGCTATCTTATTGTCCTTCGGCTTGTCTGTACTGATTGGTATGTCTACAGGCATGGCAGGGGCTGCTATCAGCCTACCGATAATTGCAGCTGTTGGGTTTGTCGCTGGCAAGGCGATCTTCTCTGACAATGTTGTGTTTAGGCGAAGAATGTAATATTAAATTATAAGTATTTAAACCACATCTCATAAAACAGGATGTGGTTTTTTATTTTGCAAGTATAAAAAATAAAATAAGGACTAATATTTGACATAACAGTATGGATGGTTTAAATAATTATATATTTTATGATAGAGGTTAATTAATGAAAATCCATGATTGTGCAATGAAAGGGGATGTCATATCCCCCGAACAAAATGAATCTACCCTTGTAAGAAGGGATTCTTATTCAAATGAGAATAAATCGATTCCGAAGATACTGTTTGATAACTCCCATCAATGGAAAGTTTTTCAATCAGTACTAAAGAAGCTAAAGGAATATCCTGTAAACAATAATACCATGTAGGAGATTTTCCTAGAAAAGTAGGATCTTTTACCATCCTTGCTATTTCCTCTAAGTGTACTTGTTCTTCAGCTTCACCGTGAGGATAATATGCTGAGGCTGCCAAGCATTTTATCATAAACATATCATTTAGATGAAAATCAACTGCAGCAATAATGTCTAAATTTTGTGGGTTAATTTTTAGTCGGAACTCTCTGTGATTTAGACAGTATGTCTTATTATTAATAGTAAAACATCTGTGGCCGAATACTAAAGCTTGCTTGTCAGTAATCTCACGTCCATCAGGTAGACCATGCCCTTCAGGGGATAAATCGGTTGTAAGGCAAACTGATTTAAGCTTTATTGCTTCATTAACATAAGTATCAGTCGCCAGAATACGCCCAGAATCCAGAATACCTTTTAAACCAATTGCTGTCGTAAAATGATGAAATTCGTGCATTTGGTGAACAACCTCATTTAAATTAGCTATTCAAGCATATGAGCATGGATGACATACACCAGTCAACCAATTTTGACTTACTATAAATGGTGGTGAAATGAATGGTAGTGGAGTATGACTATATTCTGTTTATTTATTTTTATTAGGTTTTTTATCTTATCATTACTTAAATATGGAAAGACAAGTATTGAATAAGTGTCTATACTTTTCTCAATTGCATTGATGCCAAGATCTGTATCGTTAAGTCCGGTTCATGGTTCGTGATGTTTTGCGATTGTTCAGAGCATACTCACCGGCCTTGTATTCCCTTTAGAGAGTTACTATTTGGTATAGCTATATAGCAATCTGTGAATTGACTTGTTTTCTTTTGAGGCATAAAATCACGAAATATTATTCGTATTTTATTAACTAAAGTTTTTATGGTGAATAGGTAATGAATAACAAACTTAGTCAGTTATACATCAAGAATATTAATGCTCTCAATGAATATAGTAAAAAGCATTCAGATAAAAATCTACATGGACCACTTCTTTTAAATATCAGTAATTATTCATCTCAGAAATTAAAGCTAATGGTTGTGGGGCAGGAGACGTTTGGCTGGAATAAATCTCCTTCTATAGTAGATCAAAGAGCTACGTATCAAAAATTTAATTTTGGATCATCATATTATAGTAGTGCTTTTTGGAATGTAATTAGGAAGGTGGAAAGATCACTAAATATTGAACCATATGCTATAGCGTGGTCAAATCTCAATCGATTTGATGTTGATTGTGGGTCACCAGATCGCACGGAACTTGCACAAGATATTGCTTCTCTAGACTATCTCGTTAAGGAAGAGGTTAGTATTCTTAAACCAGATATATGTATATTTTTTACGAATCACAAGTATGATAAAAGACTGAGTGATTTATACCGAGATCTGGTTTTTGATAATGTTAATGGATTGCCAAAGAAACATTTTTCAAGATTACATCATCCAGATCTTCCGAAGTATACGCTTAGAGCGCCACATCCTAGAACAATCAGAACGCAGCGATGGGAAGATGATTTTATTATGGCTGTTTCACAATTTAAAAATGGTTGATTAGCAATTTATTATTTAATAACACATGCCATGAAAAAGGAGATATTGGATGTAATTATTATCTCTTTTTTCTTATTATCTATGATTTGGCGGTTTTAAACGCGGTATATATTTTCTTTTGCTTTCAGACTGTATGGGAGTAATTAGATCTAGACTAATATTATGTTCTGTCTGAACGAGTTTAGGACGACTTGGAAAACGCCTGATCTCCTCTTTGGTTGGACTATAAGTGTCACTGTTAAATCTGGCACGTCTTTCATACTCAGCGCGTGACACATAGATGCCTTGGACCTCATCAAAGACATAGTTTTCAGCGATACGTTTATCATGTTCAGCATCCACTGAAACTGGGGACTGTTTCTTTCTGGCCCAGACGAATTTCTCTTTTATGTATCCGACGACCAACAGTGTGAAACGTTTGAAAATCCCATCCTGACGAGGTTCAACATGCTTCCTCTTAGCTTTAACAGGAGCGCGTTTAATCGCTCTTGTTGTTGAAGAGGATGGGTTTTTCAGCGTAGTGCGTGTATGAGGTGCAGGGGCAACCAGAACAGGTTTTTGCGTGTCTGAAGATGAAGCTTTCCCGGTATTATCCGGGATAACAATTTCTTCAGGTTTAGAAAGTGCATGAACCGTAAAGCTGGCAACATCAACAACGATGTCTAATGGTAAATCCTTAAAGGCAAAGTAGGCTTCAACAGCTTCTTTTTTCTGCTCATCACGTATGGCTTGCTCTGCAGCACGTTGTTCCTGAGCGGCTACAGTGCCCCAACGATCACGAGGGATATGAAGTATTGGGTCGCGGTTTGTTTCAATAGCTTTAGCCAGCCAGATTGCTTTCTCTTCATTGGTAGCGGCAGCGGTAGCCTGTTCTAGGGCTTCCTCATACTGGACCTTGATAGAACGGTGATCAATGCGTTCATCATAACCATACAGCTCAAGGAACTCATTACAGAAGTCCTGCCAGCCTTTACGCCAGCTATCAAGGGTCTCAGGCTTATCCCATTCACGGACCTTTTTACCAAAACCTGTAGAGAGAATCTCACGGGTTGTTCCCATGATATGGATATGCGGGTTATGACCATTGATATCGTGGATAACAACATCGGCAATGATGCCTTGCTTGGTAAAGTGCTCAAGAACAAAAGCTGCAGTGAGTTCAATGCTCTGCTCGGGCGTTAGCTCAGCAGGAAGGGCAATTTTAAACTCTTTGGCAAGACGGGCATCTTTTCTCTTCTCTGAGGCTTCGACAGCATTCCAGAGTGTTTCACTGTCAACAATCAGGGCTGGTGGGGTATTTTCAGGTGCAAAAATGTGCGCAAAGGCAAGGTCCTTTTTATGTGCTGTTTTGCGACCACACACTTCACCTGTTCTGTTATCGAAGAACACTTTACGGTGACGATATGCAGCAGAGTTAACCGAAGACTGGCCTTCGCCTCTGCTGATGTTTTCCATTTTGAAACTGTATATCGCCATCCAAATATTCCTCAATGCCAAATGCTGCTTTTCGTTTTACGTAAGGAAAACGCCGGGGTTGACGTTGACCTTGATTTTGTTTCCGAAGGAAACGGTTTTAGCCTGCGGCAGGCAACCGTCGGTAGACCCCACGGCATTAGAGCGAAGCGATAATGCGTAAGTGGGCATTGCTTTATTTTTTATCGCCATAAATGGCTCAGAAAATAATAACAATGTATAAAGCTTACCTACTTAATTAATACGAAATATATTAATGTCTGTAAAACAAAACGCCGAATTAAGCGGCGCGAACTGGATGGAAGGGCGAAGTATTCCACGATATTACATAAATGGGGTGTAGATGGCGTCCGAAGGACAAAAAGAGTGTAAATTTATCCCGCGGTAAGGCGGGAAAAGACTAAAGCACATGAAATAGATTAGTTTATTGGTAATTTTACCTGTTGCACAATTCACAGGTGAGGGTAAAGAATTAGATTGGAGAATTGGAAGGTGAAATGAAAACCACTAAAAAATAAAAATAAGTAACGCGGAGAGAATGGGGTGTTAGTGGAGGGGGGGTATGTATGCGCTGTTTGTATATTTTTTACTCCAGCGCACTAACATTCTCACTTACCAGTCTGGATTTATTGTTGTTTCAATTTTTTTAACTTAAAATTTATAGGGATTAATTCAAACGCATCCATGAGTTGTTTTAAACTGTACTCTTGTACTGTATCTACTTGAGTATTGGAAATAAAAGTAACACACTTTAGTATTGAATTGGATTCATTTTTTTGAAAGAATTTAACTTGTCGTGAAGAAATATAAATATTGCTTTCATTCATACTCCGACTTGATTTTACCTCAATGAAATGTTCTTGTTTACCAGTCGGTGTTATACGAACTGATTTTATATCATATGGTGATTGCGGATCGGATTGTGATACCCATTCAACTTCACTTACTGGAATGCCATGATTAATGGCATAAGCAACTTCCTGTTCATATATGAATTTCTCTCCTAAAAAGCCAACTTCTTTATCTGGCGGGATATTATTCCATCCAGATTTTGAATTAGCAGGTTTTTTTGTTGATAGTTAACTTTTGATGAAGAAAGGGAATATCTTCTTTGTATAGCATTCAGAACAGATATTTCGCGCGTAATCCATAACCCCAAGATGAGTATTCAGGAGTATAAATGCCATCCTTGAAGTCATATTTTATGGTAGGGGTAATTAATGTGGAAAACTCACTTGGAGCTTCAGCATGATAATGGAACTGTTCAGCAGCTTCAATTTTCTCTATATCATGACGAGTAATTGATTTTTTTCCATTAGATACGAGTCGTGCTGCGGCATGAACACCAATTATACTGGATGGCATTTCTTTATCATATTTATAAGTGAAAGAGAAAAATACAATGTCTTCATCTAAATATTTATCACTGGGTATACAAGTTGGTGGTAAATAAATTTTTGTTCAACAAGGTAAGATCATTGTAACTCCCAATATTACATTAACTCAAGCATAATTTGCCAAAGTCAATAGTTTAATATAAAAGAACATAAGAACATGAAATAAACGGGGTGAATATGAATGTCGGTGAGTTGTGTGAGTCAGAAATAATACTGATCTGTGTCAATGCTGCGTTATGGACTATTAACATTGGATTTATAAGTATTTGGGTTGTCAGATAAAATATTAAAACTTATTTATTGATTTATCTGTAAATTGTGTTAGTACATAATCAGGAAATAAAAGAAGGGAGGTTTTATGTATAAAAATAATGATGAAGCCATTGATCTTGAAGCAAAACGATTACTTGATAATGGTATCTATACCGATCTGGAAAAAGCGTATAGTGAAGCAGAAAAGATAATCACAAAAGTGAGAGTTGAGTTTAAAAAGAAACAGGAAAAACAACAGTTCCGATCTCGGATTAAATCAATCAAGCGTGCACTATCAGATGATGAGTTCAGAAGTAATGTCCCTTATAATCATAGAAATCAGTGGGGTAAATAATGAGTGATGATAAAATACAAAATACATACCTAACAGGTAAAGCCTTTCTGGGGGATAGAAGCAGGACCGAAATAAAGAAAACACTTGAGCAAAAAATCGCAGGAGCACAAAATAAATTAAATTTTCTTAAAGCAAAAGAGAAAAAAGATAACAAAAAAGAAAATACACGACAAAAAATAATTCTGGGTGCAGAGGTTGCCAAGGTTTTAAACTGTGATATAAGTGAGGTAGATAAACAATTACTCTTTGGTTTGTTGTTAGAGGTTCCATCCTTACATACACATGATATCGAACGGTATAAAATAAATGGAAAAATCTACATTGAAAGAGTCCTCACGAAATTCAGACTATAAAATCATTTCACGTCCGAACAGCTCCACGGCTTAAAACTTGTTTTAGGCTGGGGAGCTGTTGACCAAGCCCCAGAGGGCGCGGTAGTTAATTTAAAAATTGATGTCATATAACGCATGACATACATTTTTTAAATGATGTCCAGAACGATTAACTTTTTGCAACACCACGATGTAAAGGGTTATATGCATCCAGTGATTGAAGTATTGGTAGGCTAAGCTCATTTGGGAGCATAAACCATACAGGATTACCAAATGTTTTTGGGTAACCCTTGTCCTCGCCTTCACCATTCCATCTCATCGCGAGGCGCTTAGTCCCATCTTCCCAGATCCCCCATGCAACGGAGAATCCGTTTAAATCATAAATAATTTCTAATACCTTGAAATTATGCGGATTCACTTCTCTTGGTGATGGCATATTCTTTCCTTTATAAGAGTATTGACAATGCCCGGATTAAAAAAGGCATGGAATGTGTTTAGATTGCGAAGTCTTCAAGAGCTTTCCTCGAACAGTTGCCGAACGTGAAGTTTTAGGATTACCCAGCAGCTCAGACGGGTCAATACCATCTTCAAGTAATTGTGCACGTAGCGCTTCAATTTTGGCCTGACGTTCAGCATTTTGATGCTGTGCAAGTGATTCTTCTTGACATCTGTCTTCGACAATAGCCGTTAATTGCCTGAGCGCGAAGGGCTCGGATGTTATTAAGTGTTTTAATAGCAATGGTCATTAACTTTATTCTGAATGTTGAAATTCATGAGCAGAATAATATACAAAGGATGAGAACGGATAAAATCGTATTTCTTAAATTATGCTGTTAAGTGTTTTATTGAATTACATGTTCATCGGTCTTGACCTCTCTTTTATTTTTGTTAATTGTTAAGTACGTGAAATAAAAAGGATGATGAAAATGAAAGAAATAAATAAAAAGGGGTTTTCTTTATTGGAATTGACATTAGTTTTAGGTATTGGAACAGTGATGGCTTTCGTAAAATTTCAGGACATGAAAACTAATCAAGAAAACATGATAGCTAACACTGTTGGTAATCAGATAAAACAGATAGGAGAGGCGGCAAATCGCTATATCAGTATCCACTATGACAAACTATCAACACTTTCTTCAAGTAGCAGTCAGTCAAGTGATCCGGGACCAAGAACATGTACATCTAACGGCTGCGAAATCACATATCAAACATTAGTAAATGAAGGGTTTCTGCCTGTAGGTTATACAGGCATTAACATGCAAAAATCATCTTACAAAATAGTATTAAAACGTTCAGGGACTGCTCCCAATTTTGTTATCAATGGTCTTATTACAACAACATCACCTTGGCTGGAAGGTGGAAAATATCGTTATGATTTGTTAGGAGAGGCTATGCAGGTAGCGGGTATTGATAGCGGAATGACGCAATCAGCGGCTTTAGTATTAGGTCTACAGGGCGCATGGACCGAGACATCATCAGCTTTTAATAATATCACTGCAGCGGGTCTACTTGCGTATCGTGTTGGATACGATTCTTCTATGTATTCAGTGTATTTGCGCCGTGATGGCACATTACCTATGACCGGTAATTTAAACATGGGTAATCAGGACATAAATAATGCCAGAAATATAACGGCAGCGGGAACCATAACTACGGAGGTATTACGAACTAGCGGGGCAGCGGTGATAGACACAACATTAGACGTTGGCGGTGTGGCAACATTAAACTCTGATTTGATTGTAGCGGGTAATGGTCAAGTCAATGGAAATTTAAATTCTAATAAAACCGTATCAGGAACAACCATAACATCCAGAGGTGAGACCTATACTAATAACTGGTTCAGAACTATGGGAGATGGGGGGATTTATTTCCAAAAATATGGTGGCGGATGGAATATGACAGATTCCAATACTATAACAGCATATAATGGTAAAAACATTCAGACTTCAGCAGGATTATATGGCGGATACGTTAAATCAACCGGGAATATAGATGCTAATGGAACAGTTAACGCTGGATATGTATGGGCATCAGGAAACATTAATTCTAACTACGTACACTCTAATGGCAATATTGATGCAGTTGGACAAGTTTATGGTGCTGGTGGAGTTGTATCAGGTGGTAGAGCAACAGTTGGAGAGTATCTTCATCTAAATGGAGTGGCCTATGCGGGAAATGGATGTTCTCCTAATGGTTTGCAAGGACGAGCAGTTGATGGTTCTATATTATCTTGCACTAATGGTGTGTGGAAAGAAGGGGGCGGAAGTGTAAATAGGATGTTTATTCTTGTTGAAGGAAAGTGTTATGTTCCAAATAAAGATACCGGAGGTTGTTCTTGTCCAAACGACCCTAATCGTTTAAAACAAATAGAAGTGTCAAGATATAAAGGAAATGAATGTAATAATGGTGGAAGTAACTGTAGAGAGCCAGATAGAAGATTATACACATGCAATTAGGTGACTGGTGGCATTACGGACAGCTTTTTTTCATGATAGCGAATCACCTATGACTGCTAATTTAAACATAGATAATCAGGGCGTAAATAATTTCAGAAATATAACGGAAGAAGTTGCAACAATTTCATGGGTATTATATTTGGCTGTTAGGTTAATGGAGTGCTCAATTAAATAACGCTGTTTCAGGTGAAATGATATCATCTCAGCGGGAATCAAAAAATAGTTTTAATTAAGTGCTGGTGAATATTTTCAACTCAATGGCGTTGCTGTCAGTGACGTAGGTCGATCACCGAATGGTTTACAGGGAAGAACCAGTGGGGGACAACTTTTATCCTGTGTTAATGGCGTGTGGCAAAGTACAGGAAGTGGATTCTTTAAAGCACCACCTCCTCAAACCATACAGTGTACTTCCAGAAATAGCTCTGGTAGTGGAAGAAGAATCTATATGGCTAAAATAGATGAAACTGGCCATCTGTATACTCGATAACTTCAAACTTTGGTGTCGATACAGGTGCGTCAATCAGACATCTCAAGAAGCATCACAAACTGGGTTTGGGGTTGATTATATTTTACCACAAGTAGAATATATGACTTATATTAAACATCTTTATAAAAATGGAACTGCTTATATGGGCGTATAAACATAATGGGATTCACCGTAATTAATGTACGATAACTATGAATATAGTTATTGAATGGCTTAAAATGCTAATTGTTAGTAATTGTATAACAACTTAACCTGCTTAAAAAACAAGAGGGTTTCTAATCCCAGAATACAGAGATACACCTGAAGTTTATCCTTGTGGCAGAACTATCTGAAGCAGTTGACTATAAAGTAGACGATGTCGATAAAGAGTTTGTATTATATGATTAGTGTCTTATTTATACTATCTAACGATTCATTAACTAATATCTTTTTTTAAAATTAATTTAAAAGGATGTTGGACTGTTTGTTACTTCATGTTATAATGAAAGGAAATGCTTTATGGTTAATATAAATGAAAATAGAAAGTTATACTGAACAATTAACAATGACAGAAATGTGCTTCACATTAGGTGTAAATAGCTTTGGCTATGTTTATCCTCAGGGTAGTGTTCCTAATATTGAAAAAATAAGGGAGTCCCTATCAAAAGCGGGAGGGAAACCTATAGAGTGTGCCCTAAATAATTATAGTCTTGGGGGGAAGGGGAATTCTAAGCCTGAATTCATCATAACTTTCGAACATGATCCTTCGACTATTTTAGTTATTGAATGTAAGAGCCAGACAAGAAAACATATTAGTCCTCTTTTAAATAAGCCAAACGCTTTTGCAGTTGACGGTGCACTTTATTACGCAAAATTCCTGAAGCAGCATTATAATGTTATTGCAGTAGGGGTCAGTGGTTCAGAAAAAGAAAAGTCATCAGTAGATGTATATTACTGGCCTAAAAATCAGGATGCTCCTCTACACCAAAAGAAACTACACAATATTTTTCTTTCTCCCGATAACTATTGGAAAGCAATCAACGGAGAAAAAATATCTAAAAGTTATTCCTTGGATGAAATTCGAGATACTGCAATTGATTTTCACAATAGGCTTCGCAGTATTAAAGTAACTGAAAAACAAAAACCAATCTTCATCGCTGGCATATTAATTGCTTTAGAAGATAAAGACTTCTCTCGTGATTATATAAATCTAACTAGTTTTCCCAATATTATACTTTCGTTAACAAACGCTATAGATAATGTCCTTGATGATAGCGATATATCGAGGAATAAGAGAGATAATATTAAGGCTTCTTTTAGGTCTATCGGCCAGAACGAAAAGCTTAGTCAGATTCCTATTGGGTGCGATTATTCTATTTCATGGTATATTGAGCAACTAGAGATGAAAATTAAGCCCATGATGAATAATGCTGACTCATCTTTAGATGCTTTAGGTGTTTTTTACCATGAGTTTGTAAAATATAGCGGTGGCGATGGCAGTGGCCTTGGTATTGTTTTGACTCCGCAACATTTAACTGAGTTCATGTGTGATTTGGCTGAGATAAATGAAGATAGCTATGTTGCTGATATATGCTGTGGAAGCGCTTCTTTTTTAGTATCAGCTATGAACAAGATGTTTCATAAAACATCAGACCCTAGAAAATTTGAAAACATTAGAAAGCACCAACTACACGGAATTGAATTAGATCCTGATTTGTATGTATTAGCCATAGCGAATATGATCATTCGTAGAGACGGTAAATCCAATATTATACATGGAGACTGCTTTAACTCTAAGACGATTAAAAAATTACAAGATGCAGCTAAGTTTAGAATAGATGAGAATGGCAATGTTGCCGAAGACAATGTTGGCTTAACGGCTGGTCTTTTAAACCCTCCTTACTCACAAAAAGATCTTGTTGAGTTAGAGTTTGTAGAGCAACTTCTTAACATTCTTGTAAAGAATTCTAAAGCAGCAGTAGTTGTTCCCATGTCATGTGCTATAGGGACTAAATTTAAAGATGTACGAAAACGGTTATTTGAAAAGCACACTTTAAAGGCTGTTTTTTCAATGCCTGATGATATTTTCTATCCAACAGGAACAAATGTATGCGTTATGGTTTGGGAGGCGCATAAAGCACATGATGAAAAAGTTAAAACTTTCTTTGGTTATTGCAAGGACGATGGTTTCATAAAAAGAAAAAAATTAGGGCGCGTAGATGTTTATAATCAATGGGGCAAAATAAAGAGTCAGTGGCTTTCTTTATATAAAAATTCTGAAGAAGTTGATGGTCTTTCTGCAAAAAAAGCTGTCACTCACAAGGACGAATGGCTCGCAGAAGCATATATGAAAACTGATTATACAAAATTGACTCAAGAAGATTTTGAAAAAAGTGTACGAGACTATTTTTCTTATCTGGTAAAAGAAGGTAAAGTTCATGAAGGTTAAAGACTTATTCCACATTAAATATGGTGTTAACCTTGAGTTGAATAAGCTGGATATAACTGATGATAGTTCTGGCATAAACTTTGTAGCGAGGACATCTCAAAATAACGGTGTCGTCGCTAAGGTAAAACCATTACCAGATGTAGAACCTAATCCTGCCGGAACGATTAGCTGTGCAGGTGGTGGATCTGTATTGTCGACTTTTGTACAGCAGGAGCCTTATTATAGCGGTAGGGACTTGTATGTTCTTTCGCCAATTAAAGAGATGAGCTTTGTCAGGAAGTTATATTGTGCTCATCTTATAAGTGAGAATAAATATAAATATAGTTATGGCAGGCAAGCGAATAAGACTCTGGGCGATATTTTATTACCAGAATCAATCCCTGATTGGGTTGATAACCTTGACTTGAATCGCTTTTTCAATGAAATTAAAACCACGGTTGTTAAACCTGATTTGCCTATTAATGTATCATTATGGAAAGAATTTCCCATGAAAGATATATTTAATTTTTCTAAAGGCAAACGTTTAACAAAGGAAGATATGGTTGAAGGTGATTTAAATTTCATTGGAGCTATATCTGATAACAATGGTGTACGGCAGTTGATTGAAAATAAACCAACTCATCGTGGGAATTGTATTACAGTGAATTACAATGGTTCCGTTGGTGAAGCTTTTTATCAGAAGAACGATTTCTGGGCATCTGATGATGTTAATGTGTTAACACTTAAAAACAAAGAGCTTAATATTTTTTTGGGGGTTTTCTTATGCACAATTATAAGGACAAATAAATTAAAATTCGGATACGGCAGGAAATGGACTTTAGAAAAAATGAAAGATACCTTTATAAGGTTACCTGTGGATATTAATAATAATCCTGACTGGGATTATATGGAATCATACATCAGTAGCCTACCTTATAGTGATAGAATACAATGAAATTGCATAATAGAATAAAGGGCCACCCTTTATTCTATTAATTATAACGTATTGAATTCAAACGGCCTAACCATTCTTTCCCGGTTGACATCAAGGATATCAGCTCACTACAGGAGCATCAGCCGACGTTGATCTAGATGCTTGGCTTTGCAGCCCGGACACTGTTGCTTTCCTTATGATTGGTTTGAAACTTTACAGTGTCTTCAGACCATAAACCGGATTCAATTAAGGCCACTGGTTATTGTGCGGAAGCTGTGACCACAAATGTCCTGTTTGGTTCGTAACCCATCTTGTGCGCAGCGCCTTGCTGATGGCGTCTTCAAACAGAACAGTTAAACATTGACAATGCAGTACTTCGACCATTCGTCCATTAACGCCACACGTTTAGGCCACAGAGTTCCACGTTGGTAAGCTGCTTCAGCCTTATCTGCCAATTGGTGTGCTAATGCATGTTCAATGACCTCACGTTGATGGTCTGTGGTTTCACCAGCCCAATCACGAAATGTTGAACGGAAGCCATGTTGTGTTAAACCACTATGTCCCATTCGTTTCAAGACTGCCAGCAATGACATATCAGAAAGCATTCCACCTCTTGGGGCAGGGAATACAAGATTATTGTCTTTGAAGCGGGGTAAGTCCTTTAACAGGGCAATGGCAGCCTCAGGCAGTGGAACCTTATGCTCTTTGCTGGCTTTCATTCTGTTGGCTGGGATGGTCCAAGTTTTGTTCTTCAGATCTATTTCTGACCATTCGGCGCCACGGATTTCACCAGAGCGCGAAACTGTCAGTATTGAAAACTCAAGTGCTCGCGCTGAAATGCCTGCTCGTTTACGTAGTTCGGCCATGAACGAACCGATCTCGTTGTAGGGTAATGCAGCATGATGCTTTTGGGTCTGAACCTTGCTTGGCATTGGCAGGAGGGGCTTAAGCATACCTTTCCATGAAGCAGGGTTATCGCCCTCAAAGTATTCTTTCGCTTTTGCGTAATCGATGATCGCTTCAATGCGGCCGCGAAGACGACTGGCAGTTTCGTTTTTTGTTAACCAGATTGGTTCAAGTATCGCTAATAGGTCAGTCTTTGTAATCTCAGCGATGGGTTTTTGACCAATAACAGGATAAGCATACGTTTCCAGCGTGGACCGCCATTGAGCAATGTGTTTCTGGTTCTTTAGCTCTTTGGTTTTAATTGCGATAACGTCTTCAGCACAGCTAGCAAAGGATTTGTTCTTGTGCGCCAGACGTTCCTGATGCGCTTTATGGGCGTGCTTTTCTGCAAGAGGGTCAATACCATTACGGATTTGTTTACGCAGCTCACGAGCTTTGTCACGCGCTTCCGCTAATGAAACTTCAGGGTAGGGGCCAAGACCTATGTTTAAACGTCTCGAAACAGTTCTTCCTAGAGCATTTACTCTTACCCCCATAGCAACGCAAAGCACCCATGAACGCGACTGGCCTCTGTTTCGAAGATACAGGCCGTCAACGCCACCGACGGCAAAAGAACCTTCTTTTTTCAACTTAGCGACTGCGAGTCCGGTGAGTTCTTTTGCTTTTTTCGGCATAGTAAAATCCTGTCATACAAACCGCCATGCATAAGGTACTGCATAAAATGTCAGATTTTTTCGGATGTAGCAAGACGTCCTCGAACAATGTATTTTGACAACATATTGTTTATTAATGATAAAAATATACTATTCCTGACATTCTCGGACATTAATTTGGCGGACTACGCTTCCGCCAAACATAAACCCCAAGCTATAAAATAGCTTGGGGTTTTTTCATTTTGCTCGGTTTATATTTTGCCTTCCTTTACTCGTCTTACTCGCGCAAGGGCAACTGCGCACCTGACCGGTTGAATGCTGGTGAACTGAGTAATCCCCCGCCTCGCAAGACCTACATGAGCGAACGTCTCTTCATTAGTCGTGCTATCCATAGCAAGCCCAGCATAATAGCCAGATAGCCCATAACGTAATTTCCCTGTTGCTTTCGTTCAGAAATCGTCGGGTCGGCAGCCCATGCCAGAAAGGCGGTAACATCCCTGGCATATTGCTCCTCAGTTTCAGCTTTTTTCGACGCTGGGCTCCATTGGATCTCCCCACTCGTCAGCGGTTTTGGCATGTTAATCACACCGCCAGGAAAATAGCGATTAGCCTTCAGTTCGGGATCGGCAGGCAGATAGCCGGTTAGCAGCGCGTAAACGTAATCTGCCCCCTGGTCCGTGTAGGGCAGAAAAGCATCTAACAAAAATTGTGGGAATCCGCGATCGTATGAGCGGGCACGGACGATATAGCTCAGGTCAACGGGTTCAGCGCCATTATTAAGGTAGCGTGCTTCCCGGTCGTTTAGATATGGTGATATAAAGCTGTCATTTAGCGTACCGTCGCGCTCACCTATCTGGCCGTCATCCTGAATCGCAGGAAACTGATAGCCGCTGGCGATACTTCTTGCTTCTTCAACCGTGAGTTCCAGACCACCGGGTCTGGTCAACGTCCGAAAGGTAAGGTGTTTCATGCCGTGACAAGCGCGACACTTCTCTTCATAAACCTGCAGACCACGTCTAAGCTGTTCCTTATCATATTGACCGGTAATGCCGCTGAAGCTCCATTCCTGGCGTTCAGGCGTGGCTTCCTGCGCATATGAGGAACCCAGCCCCAATAGAGAAAAGGACAGGACGCTGAATTTCAATAGTTGTTTCATCCTCAATCCTGTTTTTCCAAAAAACGACGGCAAGGTAAGACGATTAAAAACCAGGCAAACCAAATCAGTGTCGAAAGCTGGGATGCGGCACGAATCCAACCCTCTTCATTACGAAAGCCATCAAGAAGATCCGGGCCAACCAGCGCTTTCGACCCTAACCAGCCTAAAAAGCAGGCATTAATAACCCATAGCCAGTATCCGCACTTAACCAGTTTGCTGTAATGGCGAAAACGAGCTTGGGAAGTATCAAGCCAGGGCAGAAAATAGAAAATCAGTATCGAACCGCACATCGCGGCTAGTCCCACGAATTCATTCGGGAAGCAGCGCAAGATGGAGAAGAAGGGAAGGAAATACCATTCCGGCGCAACAATCGCGGGTGTAATCGTTGGGTCCGCAGCAATAAAGTTGTCGGCGCTGCTCAGATAGTGCGGTGCGAAGAATAAAAACCAGGCGAAAACCATCAAAAAAAGAGTGATTTTGATAGCATCGAGATCGGTAATTTTGTAATCGAACAACAGGCTCCTGGACTCTTTCTCGCTAAACTTCTTTTTCATCGCTTGGGCAAACGCCGACTGTACGGTACGTATATGGATAACCGTGGCGACGATAATCACGAAGGGAAGAATAAAGTGGATAACAAAAAAGCGGCCAAGCATCGGTGTCCCCGGCGTATGGCTGCCGACTAAATATGCGTAAATTGAATCACCCACCAGCGGGATAGCCTGGGCAAAACGGGTAATTACAGTTGCCGCCCAGTAGCTTTTTTGCCCCCAGATAAGGCTATAACCAAGAAACGCAGTTATCATCAGCAGGATATACAGCGTGACGCTAACCATCCACATTGTCGTCCAGGGCTTGCGGTAAACGTTGTAGTACATACCACGAAAAATATGCAGATAGCAGGCAAAGAAAAAGAGCGACGCGCCAATAGCATGCATGTTGCGTAACAGCTCTCCATGGCGAACCGCGCGCATAATATGAATAATGGAGTCAAATGCCAGCTCAGCCGTCGGCACGTAAAACATCGCCAGCACAATACCCGTAAGGATCTGCACCCCGAGCATAACCAGCAGGATAGCGCCGATTGCAAATACCCAGAGTCCAGCAACAGAGCGAGGAAAAGGGATACGCCCGCGAAGCGAATAGACAAGCTCATTCCTCATTTCAGACTTCCTTCGTGCCGATACGCACGACCTGCCCATCGGAATGAATAACGTAGTCTGGGATTGCCAGGTTGGCAGTCGCGGGCCCGCGTGTCACGCGCCCGGAGGTATCAAACTCAGAACCGTGGCACGGACAAATCCACCCCTCCCCTCCCGGTCGGGCGTTGGGTACACACCCGGCATGTGGGCAATAACCTTGAACTACCAGCCATTGAGGATGGGCTGCAGAGACCCTGGCGCTGTCTGGCTGTGGGTCGATAAGCGTATCCAGGTCGGCACTTCTGGCAGTAATGATTTCATCCGTGGTGCGATGGTGAATAAGAATCAACTTTCCTTGCCATACACGTCTGACGGTTTGTCCAGCAGCAACACCTGCAAGAGAGACATCAATCGGTTCATTTTCCCCAAGCGCTTTTTCATCCGGACCCAAGGCCGAAACCAGCGGCCAGACTGCAGCCGCGATGCCTGCTGCACCGACAAATTTTGTCAGTTTACACAGGCATTCCCTACGTTGTTCCTGGATTTCGCCGTCTGGAAGTTTATTCTCTGCCACCTCGTATACCTCCCTGAGTATCGCGGATTAACGTTTGTCGATACGCGCGTAAATTTCCTGAAAGCGCTTGTCAGCAATACCTGGTGCTTTGAACGCTCGGTAGCTTTCTGGTAACGAGGCATCTCCAACCTTAATCAGCATCACCATGCCCTGTGCGTAATGCGGTGTACATTTGATGCCGTAAAACCCGGCATTGTCATAAGTAACTTCGATCTCTTCATCTATTTTTCCCATAAATCCAGGATAGCCAGCCGGAGACAATTCAGCGATTGAAGCAGCGTTGTGGCTCTTATGTTTACGGATAAACTTCACCGTATCCCCTGGCTGGATCTCCAGATAATCTGGCTCATAGACCATTGGTCCCCCAGCCCCACGATTTTTCATCAACACTTCGTGAGTTTGTGCGAAGGCAGAAGAGGCGAAGGCGAGTAAACACAAAATTTGCAGACTCTGTTTGAGGTATTTCATTGATTCTTCCTTAAAATTCATCAGGCCGTTGATAACGAATAAAACAATTTTCACCACCCGCATCCTTTTCAATGATGGCGTTGATTCCAAACCAGGTGTGGAGGTTTTCGCGGGTAAAAACGGTGCAAGGTTTCCCCTGCATCGCCATATGTCCGGACGTCATTACGATGATGCGATCGCAGAACATCGCGGCATGATTAAGATCGTGCAGAGCGGCAATCACCGTGAGCTTTTCACGTTTAACCAGACTCAGCAGGCCAATCTGATGTTGAATGTCGAGGTGGTTGGTGGGCTCATCCATCAGCAACAACTGCGGTTGTTGCGCCAGCGCCCGGGCGATATGCAGGCGCTGTTTTTCTCCCCCTGAAAAGGTATGCCAGCAGCGATGCTGTAATTCACTGAGATCGACCTTTTCCAGCATAGTTTGCACAATATCGTCATCTTTGGCGGACCAGGGGGAGAGCATGCTAAGCCAGGGGGTTCGCCCCAGAGAAACGGCTTGTAAAGCGGTAAGACGCTCGCTGGTTTCAGCCTGTTGTTCGACCAGCGCCACCTGTTGCGCAAGATGACGCCGCGAATAATGCTGTAGCGCCTTATGTTGCAGAGTGATGTACCCGGAGGTCGGCTTCAGCAAACCGGCCAGCAGTGAAATCAGTGACGTTTTGCCCGAGCCGTTGGGACCAATGATGCCGACAAACTCACCGGGCGTTACGCTGAGTGAAATGTCATCAACAATCGTCTTACCTTTAACCCTCCAGCGCAGATTACAGGCTTCAATAACGGCTTGTGCAGAGTTCACAAGGGGGGATACGAGATTCACCGTCATTTGTTCTGGTTTCCTCTAATCAGAATGATTGAAAACGCAGGGGCGCCAACCAGAGCTGTGATCACGCCTATTGGTAGAACCTGGCCGGGGAGTAACGTGCGGGAAATAACATCTGCGATAATGAGGAAAATCGCGCCGGTAAGCGCACTCACTGGCAGCAGTCGATGATGCTGGTTGCCGACCAGCAGACGAGCGGCATGCGGGATAACCAGACCGACGAAGCCGATCGCACCAACAATGGAGACCATAATTGCCGTCATGCCGGTGACGGCGGCAATCAGTACTGCACGGGTACGTTTTACTGGAATGCCCAACGATGCCGCAGACTCAGCGCCAAAGGAGAAGGCGTCGAGATGACGGGCATAACAGAAGCACAGCACAATACCGACCAGAGCGGTAGGAATGGCTAAGACAACATCGGGCCAACGTACACCGCTCAAATTACCTAACAACCAGAACATAATTCCACGCGCTTGCTCGGCATTTGCTGAGCGGGTGATGATGAGCGACGTAATTGCATTGAAAAGCTGCGAGCTGGCGATGCCGGCAAGAATTATTTGGGTTGTCACACCGCCGCCTTGTCTACCGCCAGCAGCCATTGCCAATAGTGCAACGAACATAAATGCCGTTAGCGCGCCAATGAAAGCCCCCAATGACATGCTGATAACGCCGGCCCCAAGCCCGGTGAGAGCAATCAGCACCGCTCCGGTGGATGCTCCGGCAGAAATCCCCAGTAGATAAGGTTCGGCGAGTGCATTGCGTAGCAGCGACTGTAACACTATGCCGGAAACAGCCAGGCAGGCACCGCAACTGGCAGAGACCAGCGCTCGGGTCAGGCGATAGTTCCAGACGATCCCAGCATCCAGCGCATCGACAGGATAGTGGGTATCAAAAAGATGATTTGCCAGCGTACTGAGCACATGCCGCCAGGGGATCAGCGTTTCGCCGATGGAAATCCCCGCCAGCAGTACGCAGCACATCAGCGCACTGACCCAGACGGTATGCCCACCGACTCTCACTGCAAGCAGACCAAAGGCACGACGCATCCTGCGTGGATCACTCATGATTATCTGCGTTCCTGAGTAACAGAGATGCGCTATACCGCGCAGGATATAGCGCAAAACGTAGATTAATGAGCAGCCTGCGGATGAGCTAAGCCATATTCAACCAGGGCATCAGCCAGTTTTTCTAGCCCATCAATAGTTCTGATCCCAGCATTCATTGTCTGTACGTCGATGACCGGCAGATGGTTTTCCTTAACGGCAGGAACCAGCGTGGTGACAGGATCGGACTTGAGGTATTCCATCTTGATCTTCCAGTCATCTGCCGGGAAGCGGCGACGGCTCATCTCGCCGAGCACAATGACAGAAGGATTAGCTTTAGCGATAGTTTCCCAGCCCACTGTTGGCCATTCTTCGGCAGAATCAATCACATTCTTCACACCCAGTGTTTGGGCTATCCATGCTGCTGGGCCAAACTTTCCGGCAACGTAAGGATCGAGCTGTAAATCGGCACTTGAAAACCAGAACACGGCAGAAACATTCTTATCAATACCGGTAATTTTATTTTTCGCTGCGGCTTCACGTGCTTTAAGGCTGGCAATCAGCGCTTCGCCTTTATCCTGAACATCGAAGATTTTTGCCAGATCGGCGACTTCCTGATACACCATGGTGATATCAAACATCCCTTTACGGACACCATCACCACCATCTTCGTTATCTTTCGCACAGTCAGCTGGCGCGGTGTAAACAGGAACCTTCAGTTCACTAAACTGTTCATAAGAGGCAACCGTGCCAGCTGGGCCGATTTGCCACTCAAACTGGCTGGCGACCAGATCCGGTTTTTTAGCCAAAATCCCTTCAAAGCTCGGAATATTTTGCGCAATAACGGCAACTTTTTCATTTTCTGTTTTATAGGTGTCCAGTACCGGGCCAAACCACAATGAAGTACCGACGACGCGA
The DNA here is from genome assembly GCF_030332765.1 of Citrobacter sp. Cpo071. Lineage (NCBI taxonomy): Bacteria > Pseudomonadati > Pseudomonadota > Gammaproteobacteria > Enterobacterales > Enterobacteriaceae > Citrobacter > Citrobacter sp. Cpo071. The sequence goes on from NZ_JAOWHE010000085.1 coordinate 76,017, forward strand.
TCGGCAAGCCCTAATGAATAGAGGATCTCGGTACTGTTCTGACCCACCGTTGCCACGCGCGTTGGTGCCTGATTAAAGGTAATATCGCGGCCGCAGTTTTTAATCGTCAGAGGATATTCAGTTTTTGCCGCGTTAGAAAAACCGGAAGCGAGCAGCAGAGCAGTGGTACCAAAAATAGCCAGAAGCGTTTTTTTAGAGGAGTAAAAGGTAGAATTAGCGTGCATTGTCATCGTCCCGTTGATGCCAGAATCTTAAGGTCTGGTCATGGCTCATTTCATTCCATATATCGGGAGGAGACATGAAGATAGATGACATTGAATCGTGAAATTTAAGAATAAAGATATGCGAAAAATGCAAATAATCCTGACTTAGCCAAAATCTTATTCATAAATACACTACTGCTTGTGTCAAATAATTCATCCCATGGACCATCCCGTCCACTCAATGGTATACATCATTGACAGCAGGTCTCCTGACTCACGGTAATCAGAATATCAGCCTTCCCATAAAGATAAACTTTACAGTGACCAGTGGCTTATTAGCCACACAAGGATATTCTGCATCCGCCTACAGTTGCGGGGGCAGTTATGGAATTGAATTAAATAATTCTCACCATATTCCTATTCATACACAAAATGTAATGAAATGCTGTCGAAAGTGACTCTAACGGCAATTGTTAACAAGGTCAACCACGGAATGTAAGAGGTAAAGAGATAATGCCGTTCTGAAAATGATCAGTAAAAACAATAGGATGTAGATGCATTCCTCTGTGTGTTGCTATAAATGAAAATAACAACAGAAAGCTAAATGAGAATTGATTGATGTTGATCAAACTACGAGCATGATTCAATCTCTGCGTATGAAACATATTGATCACCATCAAAAATGCTGCGGATTGGTGTTTGAATCCTTTTTTTATGAACTCTCCATATGTACCAATTGCCATTCATCCTGCATATCCATAATCACCTTAAAATTATTACGCAACCAGAAGTGATATCCTCCGGGTAAAAAATGATGGGTGTGAAGATACAACGTTTTATATTGATGTTGCTGGCAGAATACATCTGCTAAAGCAAACAATTGGCTACCAATCCCCTGTCTACGATAGCGTTCATCCACGTAGCAACGACAAATTTCTGCCGTTTCACGCAAGTTGTAACGCCCACGCAGTTCAGTAATACGATCATTATATTGACATACCGCCAGTGTGGCGATTAATTCTTGGTTTTCACTCCATGCGCAAAGCAATAAATTTCTTTCCTGTAACAGATACTGTTGTTCGAGATCAAAGAGATCTTCTTCGGTAGAAGGCATGGATCTGCCGGCATTGAAGAATAAATTAAGATGCTCAATAAGGAACGACTGAACAGCAGGAATATCGGCGTGAGTCATCTCACTAAATCTAAATGGGATCATGGCATGCATAACTCAATCTTAGAATGGAAAACGATAATAACAATAAGCCTCCTTTAAAAACAATATTGAGCGGCAAGAGTCAGAAATGCAATTATCTTTGGCGCTATTCTGCATACGGATTATAAATGGGAATCGTAAGTCCCTGCTGCTGGCGACGGTAGTGACCACGCCGCTGAGGGGATTTGGGGGGCCACAATCGGATGGTGAGGCGCTTGCTTGTGACTGGTTCCCGTCGCAGCCGTCGCCTTCATCTGGCAGTGCGAATTTGCCATGAACAACGTACTGCTTCTTTGCGTCGGGATGCTGACGTTACTCACCGCACGCCAGAAGACCAACACGCTGTGTTCCGTTTTACCACTTACCTGCACCACTAACTCTCAAAAATGAGAGGCCGATCCTCTGAGCAGGACTTTTGTCCTCAATCACCTCACAAACGTCTGGTTACAATCCCTGCATATCTTCAATACCCATAATTCAGGAATTGTTATGACTGCACATATTAATGCCAAGCCAGGTGATTTCGCGCCAACCGTTATTATGCCGGGCGATCCGCTCCGTGCTAAATTTATTGCCGAAAATTATCTAATGGATTACCGCGAAGTCACCAATGTACGTAATATGCTGGGTTATACCGGTTTATATTTTGGGCAACCTGTTTCGGTGATGGGACATGGAATGGGCATTCCTTCAATGACGCTTTATGCCCATGAACTGGTACATGATTTTGGTGTGCAAAGAATTATTCGCGTCGGCAGTTTAGGCGCAACACAACATCATGTCAAAATGCGCGATATTATCCTGGCCGTCGCCGCCGGAACGGATTCAGTCACAAATTTAAAACGTAGCGCAGGCTATGCGATGGCAACATCCGCCTATTTCCCATTATTGCAGCAGGCGTGGACGCTGGCACAGAAAGCCGGTATTGATATTAAAGTGGGCAATGTTTTCAGCGGCGATCTTTATTACGACCCTGACGAAAATTTAATACCGGCATTGGAAAAATTCGGTGTGCTGGGTGTAGATATGGAAGTAGCAGGCTTATACGCTTTAGCGCATCAGTTTAATATTGAAGCGCTGGCTATTTTAACTGTCTCCGATCATTGCCTGACCGGAGAAGAAACAACCGCAGAAGAACGACAATTGACCTTTAACAACATGATTGAGTTGGCGCTAAATACTGCTGTTACCGCTTAGTTCCGGCTTTTAATTGAACCAATCAGAGATGGCATTATATGAAGAATAAAATAGCACTTACGCTGATTAGTTTTCTGGCAAATTTTATTATGGCAGGGTTTGCCAGTCAGTTCGGTATGCTAATCGAACCGATTGCAGTACGCTACGGCGCCGATGTGAATACCGTTGCTTCGATATTTTCGTTGCTCAATGGTGGAGCATTAGCCGGCACTATCGCCGCCTTTTTCCTGATTGAGAAAATCGGTGTGAAGCGTATGACGCTCATTATCTATTCGATAGTGTTCCTTTGCGCTCTGGTAATGCATTTAAGCCCTGGCTTATGGCCTGTGATGGTCGCCATGACCCTGGTGGGTTTTTGCGGTGGAATCGGTCTGTGCGTGGCGGGAACGATTGTGGTATCGGTCTGGCAGGATCGTATTCAAAGTACGATGCTGGTGGTGCAGGACGCCACTTTCAACGTTGCGGGCGTGGTTTTTCCGCTGATCACGACCTTCGCCCTGACGCACAATATGTCGTGGAGTTACAGCTATCTGAGCGTAGGTATGGTGGCCTTACTCACGCTGGGCGTTGTGGCGCTCACCCGCTTTACTGCCTGCGAGACGGCGCCCACGGCAGATCGGACAGATAAGGTAAAATCGGAGTGGAATCCAGGGATCATCAGCGGAGGCATTGGCCTGTTCTTAGGTATGCTGGCGCTGTACACCTTCCTGACCTGGGCACCATTATTTGTGAAGAACAAATTTGGCATTCCCTTTGAAGAAGCAGGAAATATTATTACGCAATACTGGGGCGCTGCGCTGGTCGGGGCATTAGTATCAACCGTCATTGTTTCTCGGGTGAAGATACATTATTTCTTGCTAAGTATTATTCTGCTGGCTAGCATCATTACCACAATTATCGTCACTAAGGATAATATCTCTGGGCTTGATTATCTGGCATACAGTTACGGGTTTGTCTGTGCTGCGCTGTATAACTCATTTATTGCCTATGGTGTTTCTTTCGTGAAGCGTGCGAGCAGTCAGAACGTTTCTTATATTTTAATTAGCGGCAGTGCCGGGGCCATGTTTAGTCCGGCGATCAGCGCGCTCATGGAAAAAACAATGGGATTGCAGAAAATTATGTACGCAATACCGGTGTTGTATTTAATTATCTTTGTCATGTTGATGGTGACATTAAAACTCAAGCGTAATTAAAAGCACTAATAACACTTACCTCTTTAATTAAATAGCCAGTCGCCACACTATTTATATGGTGGGGCGATACTCAACCTTACTCAAAGGAATTGAAAAATGCTGAAGAACAATAAGTTAATGATTAAAAAAACAATCCTGGGTGCAGTAGTGACAATGAGCTGTATGCAAGCATTCGCAGCTGACTATACTGATGGCAACATCCGTAAAAATGATTTTAACTGGATGCAGATGAACTTAATGCAAAGTGTGGACGCGAAAGTGCCATATGGTATTCGCAATGACACCTATCTGGAACTGGAGTTTGGTGCACGCTCTGGCATTATCGATCTGTACGGTTATGTGGATTTCTTTGATATTTTGGATCGCGAGCAGGACGATCGTCATGGGGGGGATAACTTCTTTGCCAAGATATCTCCGCGTTTTTCCCTGGACGCTATTTTTAATAAAGATTTATCCGTTGGGCCGTTTAACGAATTCTATATTGCAACGGTAAATAACATTGGCGACCGGGAATTATTTGAACATTACGTTGGCCTGGGTACAGATGTGAAGGTCCCGTGGTTTGGTCTGGTGGGAATGAACATCTATGCGCACTATGTTCGTGAAAACTACGGTGCGGATAACGAAGGAAAGTGGGATGGCTATATGTTCTCGACTAACTGGTCGACGCCATTCTATACCTTTGCCAACGGCAGTTATCTGAACTATCAGGGGTACTTTGACTACCAGTTCGCCGCGAATAAGATTGCTAATCAACCGTTATACAGCAATAACGCAATTGAATGGTATAACGGTATCTACTGGCATTCAGAGCATTATGCAGTCGGTTATGGCCTGAAGTATTTCCGTAACATGGCATTGATGGAAAACCACGGCGGAGCAGGGCGTACCACCGGGCTCGGTCACTATTTCAGCCTCACCTATAAGTTCTGATTGCGCCGAAATGACACACCAATGCTCTGTTAACGAGCGTTGGTGTGTCAGTCAATGATGTCATTGCCGAGAAATTTACGCAGCCCATCCAGATCCTTAATTTCCAGTCCTTGCTTCGTTCGCGTTACCAGCCCGGCATCCGTCAGCGCTTTAACCGCCCGCCGATAGACCCGGTCGGTAGTACCGAATCGCTCAGCTTCCTGGTATTTTTTATGGAAACCATCCATCGGCTGCTTGTTCTGATGCTGGCGATACAGGTCATACGCCACGTTATGTACGATAGGATAGAGCATCCGGTGCAGGAAGATTTCCAGCATATCCTGATAATCAATCGCCATTGCACTGGCAAAAAATATCGCCAGTCTGGGGTGCTGATTTAGCGCTTCTTCCAGACGGTCACAGCTGCACACCGCTACGGTCAGTGGTTCTTCCGCGACGATATCAAGCTGGCAGCGATACCCAGTAAAAAACTCCATTTCACCAAACAGCTGCTCGTCGCATTCCATGGCGCCCAACTGGAATCGGCGGCCATTCTCCGCGCTGTAACGCAGCGAAATTCTTCCGGATTGCACCATAATCAGTCGATCGACAACCTGTCCCTGGCGGTATAGATACTCATCTTCCTGGATAATCTGCGTTTCAGAGAGCAGTTCCTCAAATATCTTCTCAATCAAGGCATCATCCTGCTGCCAGATGTTGTGAAAACGACCTTTCGTGAGGGGTTTAAGCTGCATGACTCAACGTCTTATTGTTTAAGATAATTCTTATCTCAGACTGTATGCCATCTGCTGGGCAATGTCATTAAGAGCGCGGGGCGGATAATAAAAGGACCAGCACCATGCTGGTCCTGACACACTAAGGATGGCTGATAAAGCGAGACAGGCGCTGGCGCAGCAGGCGGTTTTCCTGGCGTAACTGAGCGTTCTCCTCCAGCAACGTCAGCGCAACGGCAATCCCTGGCCAGTCAAGTTCCAGCTCCTGACGCAGACGCACCGCGCGACGCATTACTGTCAGCGCATGATCGTCAAACGTCTCGTCTTCATGGGGTTCTATCACCCCTAAGCCGACAATCTCATGCAGTTCTTCTTCTGACACACCGGTGTACAGACAAAATTCGGTAATGGTAAAAGTGACGGTAACGTTAGCCATTATGCTTTCCCCCACTCTTTGCGCGGATCAAAGGTCTTTTGTGCATCCGCCAGCTGTTGCCACAGGGCGGCACTGGCGTCGTCAGGTTTCGGTGGCATGACTATTTTGATCACCGCATACAAATCGCCGGTATGTTTTTTACTTACCAGACCCTTGCCCTTAATGCGGAGTCGCTGGCCGGCCTGGCTGCCTGCAGGAATGGTCAGCAGGATGCTCTCTTTCAACGTCGGAACGGTTACTTTCGCACCCAGCGCAGCTTCCCACGGCGCGAGGGGAACGACAACTTCCAGATCCTGATTAACAATATCGAACAGCGGATGCGGCGCAATATGAATCACCAGCCACAAATCACCGTTCGGCCCACCGTTTTCGCCGGGGGTGCCCTGGCCTTTCAGGCGGATACGCTGACCGTTACCGACGCCAGCCGGAATTTTCACATTCAGCGTTTTAGGAATTTCTCGTTCTACCATGCCAAACGCATTATAGACTGGCAGGTTGTAACTGATAGTGCGGCTATGCTCAGTAAGCGTTTCTTCGAGGAATACGGCAACTTCAATTTCAATGTCGTGCCCGCGGCTGGCAGGGCGCTGGCGCGACTGGTGCGCACGCTGACCAAAAATGGAGGAGAAGATATCGTCGAAATCTTCGGCGCTGTAGCTTTGATTCTCTCCTTGCTGGAATTGACGACTGAACTGTGGGTCGTTGCGGTGCTGCCACAGCTGGTCGTACTCGGCGCGTCGCTGCTCATCACTCAATACTTCCCAGGCTTCTGCAACCTCTTTAAACCGGGCCTCTGCGTCAGTCTCTTTGCTGACATCAGGATGATATTTACGGGCGAGTCGACGATAGGCGGTCTTGATTGTCTTGAGATCGTCTGTCGGTTTCACGCCCATAATGGCGTAATAATCCTTTAATTCCATAGCGTTCTCTCGTGTAAATCAACACTTGCAGAAGGTGAACCCTGACAACAGGTATCACCGCTAAGTTTAGGGTAATCCTGATAACGGCGAATGCCAACCGGGAAGGGAGGATATTGCGATAAACGATGCAGGCATTGCACCACCAACAGCGCAGTTGAGGTTACGGCATATGTTGTGTGGTGCGAAAAATGAGATTAGCTAAAAATCAGGATTTGCTTATCAGGAAGCGGACCGTATCAGCATAGTTTTGCACGAATGCATTAAGGTCATCTGACTTCAGTCCTTTTGGATTGATCATATATTTTCCGTTGATAAAAATGGCGGGCACACCGGTTAGATCAACTGCCTTCGCCATTTCTTGCTGCTTAGCGGTCAGTGATTTCACGGCAAAGCTATTCCATGCCGCATCATAATCACTGGCGCTGACGCCCGCGCTGATAAATACGTTACGAATATCGTCCGCTGTTTTAACGGTTTGTTTTTTCTGAACGGCATCAAAAAGCAACGGCTTAACTTTATCTTGTACGTTCAACAGCATGGCGACGGACCAGGCGTGGGTCATGTCTTGCCCCAGCGGACCTAAAAAGTCGACGTGGTATTCGGTGAGTTTGACATCTGCAGGCAATACTTTTTTCACGTTATCAGTGATTTCAAAAACTTCATCGTACTGATAACAGGAAGGGCAATAGAATGAGAAAAACTTCAGTGCGGCTGGAGCGGAAGCGACAGGTTTTTCCAGTGAGATATACTCTTTGCCGTCGGTAAATGATGCTGCCTGAGCGCTAACTGTAAAAAGTAACCCAATCAGGGGTAATAAATATTTTTTCATTTCCATATACTCTAAATAACATTTAATAAACAAATTATCTGCTAATGAATACGTTATTCATTGCGTCTGAATATAATAAGGAAATTCTCTGGAAATGCGCTGACCCTTACTTTCATTTACGCATCAGTACGTGGTGGGCATTATCTGTGTGCTGTCATGGAAATATCTTTCGGCATTCTTCGTAAATAGTGAATGATAACTTGGGTGATATTTTCAGGGGTGTTTTTAGCAATGTTATAGTGTAATAAATAAAGGCGGGAATATGATTAATTATCATTTCGTTTTTAAAGCGTGAATTGCAGGTTGTTGCGTTAAGTTCTACAAATAACTCCGTAGATTTTCTTTTTCTTGTCGCGCGTGAATGAATAGGGTAAGTGTCAGAGATGAGCAACCCAAATGGATATCGCTATGATCGACCACCTGGATCACCTGGTACTAACCACCAATCATGAAGAGGCTTGCGTACGTTTCTATGTCGAGCTTTTAGGCATGAGGCTGGAAACCTTCGCGCAAGGTCGGAAAGCCTTCGTCTTTGGCAATCAGAAAATCAATCTCCACATTCGGGGAAAAGAGTTTGAACCCAAAGCCTACGCGCCAACGCCGGGGGCGCTGGATTTATGTTTTATCACCACGCGTACGCTGGAAGAGGTGATGGAGACGTTTCAAACCCACGGAGTCGAGATTATTGAAGGGCCCGTTGCACGTACCGGTGCGACAGGACCTATTCGCTCGGTGTATGTCAGGGATCCCGATCTCAATCTGATTGAAATCGCGGTATATCCAGCAGATAGCAGGACATAACTTTACAGCGGAAAGGTTGCCAAAACCTGGCGAGTGGTTAAGATAACTCGCATCAATGAGTGAGGGTATAATGGCGAAACGTCAACGGATGGGATGGTGGTTCCTCTGTCTGGCATGTGTTGTGGTGATGGTTTGCACCGCACAACGCATGGCGGGCCTGCACGCGTTGCAGATGGATACCGCCGTTACAAGCGTTGTCGCCAGCGCACAAGTGCAGACCGATGAGGCCTCACCCGTTACCCCTTGTGAACTGAGTGCGAAATCATTACTGGCTGCGCCACCCGTATTGTTTGAAGGTGCTATTCTGGTGCTGTGCCTGCTGCTGTCATTGCTGGCGCCAGTACGGGCGTTTCGTCTACCTTTTTTCCCACCGCGAGCCATCTCGCCGCCCACTCTCCGGGTGCATCTCCGATTTTGCGTCTTCCGTGAATGACAGAACAGCCGTTGCTGACTGTTAGATAATTATTCACGGAGAAAAACTATGATGACTGTTTTCAGACAGGCGCTGCTCTGTCTGTTATTGCTATGGCTGCCCGTATCCTGGGCGGCTGAACCCGGCTGGCTGCGTTCACCCGATAACGATCACGCCAGCGTGCGGTTACGCGCTGATACGTCCGCAGGCGGAGAAACCCGTCTGTTGCTGGATGTCAAACTGGAGGACGGCTGGAAAACCTACTGGCGTTCTCCGGGCGAGGGAGGCGTTGCACCTGCTATCGTCTGGAAAGGGGAAATGCCCGCGGTCGACTGGTCCTGGCCAACCCCTGCTCGTTTTGAGGTCGCCAATATCACTACCCAGGGGTATCACGATAAGGTGACGTTCCCGATGGTGGTGCACGGTAGAGCGCCCGCCACGCTCAGCGGCATTTTGACGCTATCCACCTGTAGTAACGTTTGTCTGTTGACGGATTTTCCTTTTTCCGTGACGCCCACAGCCCAGGACCCGACTTTTGCACATGACTATGCTCAGGCGATGGGACAGATCCCACTTGCCAGCGGCCTGACCGATGCTCTGAGCGCTGGCGCACGGGCGGGAGAGTTAGTCGTCGAGGCTCGCCGTGCGGGAGGCTGGACTGAACCAGGGCTATATCTGGATGCTGTTGATGATGCGGATTTTGGCATGCCGCAAATTCATGTTGATGGGGATACGTTACGCGCTACGGTACCTGTACATGACGGTTGGGGAGAAGGCGCGCCGGATCTGCGTGGTAAGTCAGTCACGCTGGTGCTGGCAGATAACGGTGTTGCCCAGGAGAGTCGTCTTGCGATTGGCGAAGCCCCGGTTGTTGAGAACGCCTCACTCCCACTGTGGCAAGTGGTGCTCATGGCACTGCTGGGTGGTTTGATCCTCAATCTGATGCCTTGTGTGTTACCGGTTCTGGGCATGAAGCTGGGTTCTATTTTGCTGGTCGAGGAAAAAAGTCGTCGCCAGATCCGTCGTCAGTTCCTCGCATCGGTAGCCGGAATACTGGTCTCGTTTATGGCACTGGCGCTATTGATGACGGTGCTGCGTTTAACCAATCAGGCCCTTGGCTGGGGGATCCAGTTTCAGAATCCGTGGTTCATTGGCGTCATGGTGCTAGTGATGCTGACGTTCAGCGCCAGCCTGTTCGGGTGGTTTGAATTCCGACTCCCTTCTGCGATGACCACCACGCTGGCGACTCACGGCGGCAACGGACTGTCGGGACATTTCTGGCAAGGTGCATTTGCGACACTGCTTGCCACGCCGTGCAGTGCCCCGTTTCTGGGAACGGCGGTGGCGGTAGCATTGACTGCTTCGCTGCCGACGTTGTGGGGATTGTTTATCGCACTTGGGCTGGGGATGAGCTTACCGTGGCTGCTGGTGGCCCTGCGTCCCGGTCTGGCGCTGCGTTTGCCGCGGCCAGGGCGGTGGATGAATATTTTGCGGCGTCTGCTTGGCGTGATGATGCTGGGTTCGGCTATCTGGCTTGCGACGTTGCTGCTCCCACACTTAGGGTTTAGCGGACAAAGTAGCGCTAAAGAAAGCGTGAACTGGCAACCGCTAAGCGAGCAGGCGATTGAGGATGCGCTGGCGCAACATAAGCGCGTGTTCATTGACGTCACAGCCGACTGGTGCATCACCTGTAAGGTAAACAAATACAACGTGTTGCATAAAGAAGACGTACAGGCCGCATTGCAACAGCCGGATGTGGTGGCGCTGCGCGGCGACTGGACACTCCCTTCTGAAGCTATTACCGAATTTCTAAAAAAACGCGGCCAGGTTGCTGTGCCGTATAACCAAATTTATGGCCCCGGTCTGCCGGATGGCCAGGCGTTACCCACGTTGTTAACCCGCGATGCGGTACTGCAAACGTTGAATGATGCCAAAGGAGTAACCCCATGAAAATGATGATTGTTCTGTTGTTAACCCTGTTTTCTGCCGTCAGTATCGCGAAAGAGCCTGCGCCGTTTACCCCGGAACAGGAAAAGCAAATTGAAGCATTAATTCAGGAAGCCTTGTTTAACGATCCCAACAGCCTGCGGATTGGCGCGAAGCAGGCGAAACTGACCCTGATAAACTTCACCGATTACAACTGCCCATACTGCAAGCAGTTGGATCCAATGCTGGAAAAAATTGTGCAGAAATACCCTGACGTGGCGGTAGTGATTAAACCGCTGCCGTTTAAAGGTGAAAGTTCGGAACTGGCGGCGCGGACCGTGCTGACGACATGGCATGAGCATCCGCAACAGTCCCTGGCATTACATGAAAAATTGATGCAGAAGAAGGGCTATCATACCGACGTCAGTATCAAACAGGCGCAGGAAAAAGCGGGGGCCAGTCCGGTGACGCTGGACGCCCAAAGTGCTGAAACGCTGAGCACTAACCTGCAACTGGCGCGACTGGTGGGGGTGCAGGGAACCCCGGCAACGATTATTGGTGATGAACTTATTCCCGGCGCGGTGCCGTGGGAAACCCTTGAGGAAGTGGTAAAAGAAAAACTGGCGGCGGCCAATGCTCAGTAAACTGCGCCGCTGGTTGCGCGAAGGGCTGATCTTACTGGCACTGTTGGCGGGGGCAATGCTCTTGATGGATGCCTGGCGCGCGCCGCATCTCCCTGCCTCCTTTGACAGCACGCCTTTACAAACACTGGATGGTGAAACCGTCACGCTGGCGGCGCTCAGCAAAGACGAGCCGGTGTTGCTTTATTTCTGGGCGAGCTGGTGCGGCGTATGCCGCTTCACGACGCCGGAAGTCGCCAGGCTGCGTTCGGAAGGGGAAAATGTGATGACCATTGCGTTACGTTCCGGAAATGAAGCTGAGGTATCTCGCTGGCTGTCGCGTAAAGGCGTGGACTTTCCGGTCATCAATGATGCGAACGGAGCCATTTCCCGCAGTTGGGCAATCAGCGTCACGCCAACGCTGGTGGTGATGTCACAAGGTCGGGTAGTATCAACCACCAGCGGCTGGACCAGCTACTGGGGCATGAAACTTCGGTTGTGGTGGGCGAAAACGTTCTGATAAATGTGCCGGGGAAACCCGGCATTTTTTATGGCGTCGCCCTCCCCAGGAAGGCATATTTCGTTGCCTGACGAAGCAAACACGGTGATTAACGTCCAGAATCAGTCATCTTCTCTTTTCCAGGAAAGTGCAACATGACGAGTTCTTTAGCGTTTGGACCCGCTCTGGTGGTGATGATTGCCGTCACATTTGTCCTCGCCGGGATGGTGAAAGGCGTTACGGGTATGGGGTTACCCACCGTGGCTATGGGGATCCTCGGATCGCTTATTTCGCCGGTTGCCGCGGCGGCCATGCTGTTATTGCCTTCGCTGATAAGCAATTTGTTCCAGTTTGGCGGTGGTAGAAATACACGCCAATTACTCAAACGACTGTGGCCAATGCTGCTGACAGTAGTGGTGGCGACACTGCTTGCCAGCGCCTGGATTACCGGTGGTGACACCACCCGAACCCAGTTTGCACTCGGCGTAGCACTGGTGGCCTACGCTATCTGGACGCTGGCGGGAAAGAAAATCGCGGTGGCCCCGCAGCGTGAAAAACCGTACTCCCTCGTTATTGGATTTGTGACCGGCTTATTGACCGGCGGAACCGGGGTGTTTGTGATGCCCTCCGTGCCCTGGATCCAGTCCCTCGGCTTTGAGAAAGATGAACTGGTGCAGGCGCTCGGGATCTCTTTTACCTTTTCGACCCTGGCATTGGCGCTGGGTCTGTGGTGGCACAACGCGCTGCCCATACAATCGCTAAGTTTGTCGGCTTTGGCCATTGTTCCTGCGCTGATTGGCCAATGGATAGGTACCCGTGTACGAAGGGTTATTTCTCCGCTCGTGTTTAAACGCTGTTTTCTGTTTTGTCTGGTCGGGTTGGGTACAGAGATGATGCTACGTGCTGTGTGACCGGTGCGGTGACTTTGCGCGACTTTCATGGCATCGTTAATTCAGATATTCAGGGCCAATGAGGTCGTTATGGCATCCGTGATATTACATGAAGAAGAGGGCGATCTGGAGTCAAAAATGGCACTCACTGCGGCAGTGATGGCCGATAAATCGCGCTCGCGTATGTTGTGCGCCCTAATGGATGGCTGCGCCTGGACTGCAACTGAGCTCAGCGCGGTGGCGGATATATCCGCGTCGACCGCCAGCGCGCATCTGGCGCGTCTGTGCGAACAACGTTTTGTTGTCGCGTTGGCGCAGGGCAGACATCGTTATTTTCGCCTTGCAGGTTCCGATATCGCTGAACTGCTGGAACGCCTGATGGGCGTTGCGTGGGCGACATCAACGCCCCGCAGAATCACTACACCGCCAGATTTGCGGCATGCCCGCACCTGCTACGACCATCTCGCCGGAGAGGTTGCGGTGAGGTTGTTCGATACGCTGGTTTCCCGTCAGTGGTTAACGCCGGATGGTGAAACGCTGACTCCACTTGGCCTGGAAAAGCTGGCACAGATGGGGATTGTCCTGGCGGCGGGCTCATCCCGGCGGAAGTTAACCTGCGGTTGTCTGGACTGGAGCGAACGACGTTATCATCCTGGTGGTGTGCTTGGCGCAACGCTGCTGCGCTGGTTCAGTGAACAGCGATGGATAAAAACCGAACAGGGCAGCCGCCATGTCATCTTCACACCTCTTGGCATTCGTAAACTCGAAACCGAGTTTGGTGTTAAAACGACACGCTAGATGGTCTGTTTTGCGAAAGCGTTCCCGGAAATATGTCATATTTCTGTCACACTCTGTTGTGATTGATAACAACAAGAGGTCGTAGGGATGAATAAATCGTTAATCGCCACAGCCGTGGCAGGGGCTGTCTTATTGTCAACCGCCGCGCAGGCGCAGACCGCGCCGGAAGGCTATCAGCTTCAGCAAGTATTGATGATGAGTCGGCATAACTTACGCGCACCTTTAGCCAATAATGGCAGCGTTCTTGAACAGTCCACCCCCAAACAATGGCCAGAATGGGATGTCCCCGGTGGGCAACTCACTACCAAGGGCGGTGTGCTGGAAATCTATATGGGCCACTACATGCGAGAGTGGCTGGCAGAGCAGGGGATGGTGAAATCGGGCGAATGCCCGGCGCCGAACACGGTCTATACCTATGCTAACAGCCTGCAGCGTACGGTCGCCACGGCGCAGTTCTTTGTTACCGGTGCTTTCCCTGGTTGCGATGTTCCGGTCCATCATCAGGAAAAAATGGGCACCATGGATCCCACCTTTAACCCGGTGATCACCGATGATTCCGCCGCCTTCAGCCAGCAGGCCGTTCAGGCCATGGAGAAAGAGCGCAGCAAAATGCAGCTCAACGATAGCTATCAGTTGCTTGAGCAAATGACCGACTACAAAGACTCTCCGTCCTGCAAAGAAAAACAGCAGTGTTCCCTGACCGATGCCAAAGATACGTTTAGCGCGAAGTACCAGCAGGAGCCAGGCGTTTCGGGGCCGCTGAAGGTGGGAAATTCGCTGGTTGATGCCTTCACGCTGCAATATTACGAAGGCTTCCCGATGGACAAAGTTGCCTGGGGCGAGATTAAATCCGATCAGCAGTGGAAGGTTCTGTCGAAGCTGAAAAACGGCTATCAGGATAGCCTGTTCACCTCCCCGGAAGTGGCGCAGAACGTCGCCAAACCGCTGGTGAAATATATTGATAATGCGCTGGTTACTGAACGCACGAAAGCACCGAAAATAACCGTGCTGGTGGGGCATGATTCAAATATCGCTTCGCTGCTCACCGCGCTGGATTTTAAACCGTACCAGCTTCACGATCAGAACGAGCGTACGCCGATTGGCGGGAAGATTGTCTTCCAGCGCTGGCATGACAGCAATGCAAATCGTGATCTGATGAAAATCGAGTATGTGTATCAGAGCTCGCAGCAGTTGCGTAATGCAGACGTTCTGACGCTGAAATCCCCGGCGCAGCGCGTAACGCTGGAGCTGAAAGGATGTCCGATAGATGCGGATGGTTTTTGCCCGATAGATAAGTTCGATAGCGTGCTGAATGAGGCGGCTAAGTAAAAGAAAACTCCCCCGTGTTCGCGGGGGAGTCAGCGCGCTAGACGTTTTTGCGTTCGATAGTCTGTTCACCCCAAAAGAGCGAATCTTTGTCTGTTTTTTCAAAGGCTTTGATGAGTACCTCATCGCTACCTTCTTCCCAAATTTTTTCCGCCAGTTTCTCGTCATAATGTGCGACTTCAAAAATGGCTTCGGCTATTTCCGGCGATGTATTGCGCAGACTTGCCCATTCGCCGACGCGATGGGCTTTCGCTTCTTGAGTTGGCATTCGAATCCTCCTGTTGAAGATTAGCCGTTGAGTTTTACTGCCAGACCTGCGACATATTCACCCTGATAGCGGGCGATAGATAATTCTTCCTGACTTGGCTGGCGGGAGCCGTCGCCTCCGGCAATGGTGGTTGCACCGTAAGGGGTACCGCCGCGAACTTGAGAGACATCAAACAGCTCTTGCGCCGCGTAACCGATAGGTACAATCACCATCCCATGGTGGGCAAGCGTAGTCCAGGTTGATGTAATGGTTTGTTCCTGACCGCCGCCGGTTCCCGTTGAGCTGAATACGCTGGCGAGTTTGCCGTACAGGCCGCCAGAGGCCCACAGCCCGCCAGTCTGGTCGAGGAAGGTACGCATCTGACCGGACATATTGCCAAAGCGCGTGGGAGTACCAAAAATGATGGCGTCGTAATCAGCCAGTTCTTGCGGGGTTGCGACTGGTGCGTTTTGTGTTTTGCCGCCAGCCTTAAGGAAAATCTCGGGCTGCATGGTCTCTGGTACACGCTTAATAATCACTTCCGCGCCATCTACCTTATTTGCGCCTTCTGCGACTGCGTGGGCCATAGTTTCAATGTGTCCGTACATGGAATAATAAAGCACCAGAACTTTTGCCATTTTACACTACTCCTCGAGTTAACCGTGTCCGTAGCGATTCGCTACCTACCTTTAAAGATATGACGTACTGTCAGGAGTGCAAATTTCACAATCACTTCTTTGATTTATAACAATTTTTATAACAACCTTCTTTGTAGCAAAATGATACATATTTAACCGGGTAGAATTCGGTAGTCATAAGAAAGACTTATTGATTTCTTATGGTGATTATTTCTTTGTCACTCCTGATCCTGTTGCAGGATATTACAGTTAGCGTCTGCACTGGCCACACTTCACTATGCTTATTCCCACGCAGTTATTTTCAGGGCCTCGCCCGTAACGCTGCGTGAGGTATCACTCCTCAGTACCTATGCAATATGATGTCTAATCAATGACGGAGGTCAGTAATGGCAAACCATCGGGGCGGTTCCGGCAACTTTGCGGAAGACCGCGAAAGAGCATCAGAAGCAGGTCGAAAAGGTGGCCAGCACAGCGGGGGCAACTTCAAGAATGACCCGCAACGCGCTTCAGAGGCAGGCAAAAAAGGGGGCAAAAATAGTCACGGCAACAACAAATCGTAATTGTCGGGCTATCTGTCAGATATGTCGTGACGGCTGAGAGTCAGAGACAGACGTTACGTAGCCACCGCCGCCGGGTCTTTCCGGCGGTTTTTTTTGTCTGCAAGGTTGAACTGTAACAAAACGCAACGCAGACTAATGACATTCAGTTAATCGGGTGTCTCATGTCATTACTTTCTCGTTATTCCTTCTCTGTTAAACCTCAGGAAGCGATCCTCATTGTGATCACCATGTTCTGGGGTGGCACGTTTTTGGCGGTGCAATATGCCGTTACCCTGAGCGGCCCTTTTTTCTTTGTCGGTGTGCGTTTTGCCACTGCCGCTCTGGCGGTCGCGCTTTTGTCGTTACGCACACTGCATAAGCTGACGTGGCTGGAAGTTAAAGCAGGGGTTGCAATCGGTATCGCAATTGCACTGGGCTATAGTCTGCAAACCTGGGGGTTACAGTTTATTCCCAGCAGTAAATCGGCGTTTATTACCGCGATGTACGTACCGTTGGTGCCGCTTTTACAATGGTTGTGTCTGGGACGCATACCAGGTCTGATGCCGTGCGTCGGCATTGTGCTGGCCTTTATCGGATTGATTTTTCTTGCCGGACCGGGAGGCAATTTACTGGCTTTAGGCGAAGGCGAGTGGATCACGCTTGCCGGTGCGGTGGCGATTGCGGCAGAAATTATCCTGATTAGCGCGTGGGCGGGAAAAGTGGATGTACGTCGGGTAACGGTAGTGCAACTGGCAACCGCTTCGATAGTGGCGTTTATGGCGATGGGACCGGCCGGAGAGACCGTACCACCAATGTCTACCGGATTGCTGGTGGTGGCGCTGGGGCTGGGGATTTTTAGCGCGATTATTCAGGTCACCATGAACTGGGCGCAGCGCAGCGTTTCGCCGACGCGCGCGACGGTTATTTATACCGGTGAACCGGTGTGGGCGGGGATCTTTGGCCGTCTGGCGGGTGAACGCTTACCGCTACTTGCATTGCTTGGTGCGGCATTCATTATTGTTGGCGTACTGGTCAGCGAGCTGAAGTTCAAAAAGAAAAAATCGCTTGGACAAGAGGCGCCGCCGGAATCGCTTTAATTTAACCATTCACCGCGTGATTTGGTATGCTGACGCCCTCACAAGAAGGAGAGGGCGCATGGTCCAACGCGCAGAGAAAAAAACAGGTAAGCGCTCGCAGGCCGTCAGTGCAAAACGCCAGGCCATCTTAACCGCGGCATTAAATATCTTCTCCCAATATGGGATCCACGGCACGCGCCTGGAGCAGGTGGCAGAGCAAGCGGGCGTGTCAAAAACCAATCTACTTTATTACTACCCGTCAAAAGAGGTGCTTTATATCGCCGTTTTACGGCAGATCCTCGACATCTGGCTGGCTCCATTGAAAGCTTTTCGCGAAGACTTTGCGCCGCTGGTGGCCATTAAAGAATACATTCGCCTTAAGCTGGAAGTGTCGCGCGATTACCCTCAGGCCTCACGGCTGTTTTGTATGGAGATGCTGGCCGGAGCGCCTTTATTGATGGCAGAACTGGAGGGGGATCTTAAAACGCTAATTGATGAGAAATCCGCGCTGATTGCCGGTTGGATCAAAAGCGGAAAACTGGCTCCGGTCGATCCGCATCATCTGATTTTTATGATTTGGGCTTCAACTCAGCACTACGCCGATTTTGCCCCACAGGTAGAGGCGGTGACGGGCGCAACGCTGCGTGATGAAGCCTTTTTTAACCAAACGGTGGAGAGCGTACAGCGGATGATTATTGAAGGGATCCGCGTGCGTTAACTGGCCGGCGGTAACGGGCAGCTTAAATCGCCTTCTTCACACTGCAAAAGTGAGGCGAGAAACGCTTCGCGCTCGTTGGTCTTATCCGTCAGGCACTGGCTGGAAATCATCGCCTGAACGCTACCGCCTTCAGTGCCAGAACTGATTAACGCACAGTCCGCATCGCGCAAAGTTATCCAGGATATTTGCGCTTTTTTCAGTAAATCGCGCTGGGTTGGGGCGGCGCGCTTCAGCGCATTCTGATAAGTTTCATTAAGTTTGGCGTCGGCCGCCTTATACTGCTCTGCCGCACAGGTGTTCATCTCAATCTGCGTGTTCGCGTTGGCGCAGTCATCCGCCAGCGCCTGGCCGCTAAGCAGCAGCGCTGCACATGTCAGTACGATTCGTTTCATGCTTCCCTCTGGCTTCATAAAAAAAGGCCCCGTTACCGGAGCCTTAATTAACCACAACCTTAGCCGATTGTCATCAGGCTGGCGTTCCCCCCAGCAGCGGCGGTATTGACGCTCAGGGAGCGCTCAATATACAACCTTTCCAGCAGGATATTGCTTTCGGCGCGGGCAAAGCCCTGGACCGACACAATCGCCCCTTCGCGGGCCGCCACCGCTTCACACAGTGCGCGAAGCTGATCGGAATCACCGTGGAAAATAACCGCATCAAACGGCTGCGTAGTGATGTTGTCCGCTTTGGCAAACTGGATGCGCCCGGAAACTACTGCTGGCAGGCGTTTTGCCAGGTCGCGATGGAATGTATCATCTGGCCACAGGATTAAGCTACCAACGGAAGTTACAGCGGCAACCTGTACCAGCGCATCCTGTTCATCATCGGCGATACACAGCACGCGTTCGCGCGGCAACAGCGTCCAGGTATTGCGCTCGCCGGTGGGGCCTGGCAGCAGGCGTTGCGTTCCGGCCTGCGCCAGTTCACCAAACTGCTGGCAGAGCGCACGCAGTGCTGGACGATCGGTTGCCCATTCGCTAAGCGCTTGCAGCGGCTGAACGAGCGCCGTTTTAAGCTGTGCATCGACAGGGTATTCGGCATCCTGACGGGCAAGCGTAATGCCTAACGCATTTTCCGGACGGTTTGCCAGCAGGCGGTACAGATACAGCGGTCCACCCGCTTTTGGCCCGGTTCCTGACAAGCCTTCACCACCGAATGGTTGCACTCCGACGACGGCGCCGACCATATTGCGGTTAACATACAGGTTCCCCACATGTGCCGAACCCGTGACCTGGGCGATGGTTTCATCGATACGGGTGTGCACGCCCAGCGTCAGGCCATAGCCGGAGGCATTAATTTGCTCAATCAGACTGCCCAGATTGTTGCGGGTGTAACGCACAACGTGCAGTACCGGACCGAACACCTCTTTTTGCAATTCGTCGAAGCTTTCCAGCTCGATAAGCGTCGGCGCGATAAAGGTACCGCTTTGCCATTCACGCGCATCGTCGCTGTTTTCGCGCGCGGCCTGGAACACCGGACGACCTTTGGCGCGCATGGCCTGAATATGGCGCTCAATATTGGCTTTGGCTTCCTCATCGATTACCGGTCCAATATCGGTGGTCAGGCGGCCCGGGTTACCCATGCGGCATTCCGCCATTGCGCCACGCAGCATTTTCAGCGTATGGTCGGCGACATCGTCCTGCAGGCACAGGACGCGAAGCGCGGAGCAGCGCTGTCCGGCGCTGTCAAAGGCAGAAGCCAGAACGTCGACCACGACCTGTTCCGTTAACGCAGAAGAGTCGACGATCATGGCGTTCATCCCGCCGGTTTCGGCGATAAGCGGGATTGGGCGCCCCTGAGCATCCAGGCGGGTCGCGATATTACGTTGCAACAGCGTGGCGACTTCCGTTGAGCCGGTAAACATGACGCCGCGTACGCGCTCATCGGAAGTGAGCTGTGCCCCGACCGTTTCACCTTGACCAGGCAACAGTTGCACCACGCCTGGCGGCACGCCTGCTTCGAGTAAAATGGCAATACCCTGGGCGGCAATCAGCGGAGTTTGTTCCGCGGGTTTTGCCAACACGCTGTTGCCCGCCGCCAGCGCAGCGGCAATCTGCCCGGTGAAAATGGCCAGCGGGAAGTTCCAGGGGCTGATACAGACCACCGGCCCTAACGGACGATGGGTTTCATTATCGAAGTCATCGCGGACCTGACCGGCATAATAGTGCAGGAAGTCTACCGCTTCGCGCACTTCCGCAATGGCGTTGCTGAAGGTTTTGCCCGCTTCGCGCACCAGAATGCCAATTAACTGCTGCATCTGGCCTTCCATCAGAACGGCGGCGCGATGCAAAATAGCGGCGCGCTCTTGTGGCGGTGTGGCGAACCAGATCGGCGCGTTATTTACCGCGTTCTGCAATGCCTGTTCCACTTCGCTGTGAGTCGCTTCACGCACATAACCGACAATGTCTTTCGGTTCGGCCGGGTTGACGACTGGGGTCATTTCACCGTCAGCAACCGGATGTTCGAGCATCGGTTTAGCGTGCCATTTTTGCAGCGCGCTGTTAAGCAGGGCGGAGGACAGTGAGGCCAGACGATGTTCGTTCGCTAAATCCAGCCCGCCTGAGTTTTCGCGGCCTTTACCGTACAGGTCACGCGGCAGGGCAATCTTCGGATGTGGCAGACCAGCCTGGCCTTCCTGCTGCGCCAGTTTTTCAACGGCTTCGACCGGATCGGCTACCAGTTCATCCAGCGGCAGGGTAGTGTCTGCAATGCGGTTGACGAATGAAGTGTTGGCGCCGTTTTCCAGCAGACGACGCACCAGGTACGCAAGCAGCGTTTCATGCGTGCCTACCGGTGCATAAATGCGGCATGGACGATTCAGTTTGCCATCGGCAACTTTACCGGTGACCTGCTCATACAGCGGTTCGCCCATACCGTGCAGGCACTGGAACTCGTACTGACCCGGATAGTAGTTTTGACCGGCCAACTGATAAATCGCCGCCAGCGTATGGGCGTTGTGGGTGGCGAACTGCGGGTAGATCAGATTCGGTACCGCAAGCAGTTTTTTCGCGCATGCCAGATAGGAAACGTCAGTGTAGACCTTACGGGTATAGACCGGATAACCTTCCAGACCGTCCATTTGCGCACGTTTGATTTCGCTATCCCAGTAGGCGCCCTTAACCAGACGGATCATCAGGCGACGGCGGCTGCGCGTGGCGAGGTCAATCAGGTAGTCGATAACATACGGGCAGCGCTTCTGGTAGGCCTGAATAACAAAGCCGATACCGTTCCAGCCCGCGAGTTCAGGTTCAAAGCACAGTTTCTCCAGCAGATCGAGGGAGATCTCCAGTCGGTCGGCCTCTTCAGCATCGATATTGATACCGATGTCGTACTGGCGGGCCAGCAGAGTAAGCGACTTCAGACGCGGATAGAGTTCATCCATTACGCGGTCATACTGCGCGCGACTATAACGCGGATGCAGCGCTGACAGCTTGATAGAAATGCCCGGCCCTTCATAGATGCCGCGACCATTTGAGGCTTTACCAATGGCGTGGATTGCCTGTTGGTACGAAACCATATAAGCCTGGGCATCGGCGGCGGTCAGAGCCGCTTCGCCCAGCATGTCGTAAGAGTAGCGGAAACCTTTTTCTTCCAGTTTACGGGCGTTAGCCAGCGCTTCGGCGATAGTCTCTCCGGTGACGAACTGCTCGCCCATCAGGCGCATTGCCATGTCGACGCCTTTACGCACCAGTGGTTCACCGCTTTTACCGATAATACGGTTGAGTGAGCGTGAGAGGCTGGCTTCATTATGCGTAGAAACCAGACGACCGGTAAACAACAGCCCCCAGGTCGCCGCGTTGACGAACAGGGACGGGCTACGTCCAATGTGCGACTGCCAGTTGCCGTTGCTGATTTTGTCGCGGATTAACGCATCGCGGGTTGCCTTATCAGGAATACGCAGCAGGGCTTCGGCCAGGCACATCAGCGCGACCCCTTCCTGCGAAGAAAGTGAGAATTCCTGCAATAAACCCTGTACCATCCCGGCGCGGCCGCTGGCGGTCTTTTGGTTACGCAGTTTGTCGGCCAGATCGTACGCCAGCTTGTGCGCTTGCTCCGCGATGGGTTGCGGCAGACGAGCCTGTTCCATCAGCATCGGCACAGCATCGGTTTCGGCTCGGCGGTACGCGGCGGTGATTGCTGCGCGGGAAACTGACTGCGGCAGGATCTGTTCGGCAAATTCCAGGAAAGGCTGATGCGCTTCATTCTGCGGCGTGGTTGACTCCTCACCCTCATTCGCGGCACCCGCCAGCAGGGCCGGCAGTTCAGGAAGCGCGTCGTCATTTTCCAGTCTTTCGAGATAATTAAAGATGGCTTGCTTGATCAGCCAATGTGGCGTGCGATCGATTCGTGATGCTGCTGTTTTAATACGCTCGCGAGTGGCGTCATCCAGTTTAACCCCCATCGTGGTGGTTCCCATGCCGTTTACTCCTGTTGTACTGAAATACGGGTCTGATAGTTACCGAGAAATATCCACTATGTTGCAACTTTGTGCAACCGTGTTAAATGTGACTTGGTTTGCAAGCTTGGAAATGAATGAAATGTTAATAAATGTGAGTCTTATGATGTGGGCTGTAAAAATTACAGAATCTTTTTCTCTGCGGTAGTTAACACTTTTAAAAGGTGCAACCGAAAAAAATGTGAGAGAGTGCAACCTACAGAAAAATGCTATCTACTCTGGATCAAATTTGATGTAAATGGTGTGTTAAATCGATTGTGAATAACCATCGCTTCCGGCAGGATACGGTCGCCCTGGTCAACATAGATATCTTTGCCACGTTCCGGCAGGGTAATAAAACGGCAAGCCACGGCATTGCTGATACATAATTTTGGAGAGTTTTGATGGCTATTAGCACACCGATGTTAGTGACATTCTGTGTCTATATTTTTGGCATGATATTGATAGGGTTTATTGCATGGCGTTCAACCAAAAACTTTGACGATTACATTCTGGGTGGACGGAGTCTGGGTCCATTCGTGACCGCGTTATCCGCCGGGGCATCTGACATGAGCGGCTGGTTGCTGATGGGTCTGCCTGGCGCGATTTTCCTGTCGGGGATTTCAGAAAGCTGGATCGCCATCGGCCTTATTTTGGGCGCCTGGATCAACTGGAAACTGGTGGCCGGACGTTTACGCGTACACACCGAATACAATAACAATGCGCTGACGTTACCGGATTACTTTACCGGTCGCTTTGAAGATAAAAGCCGAATTCTGCGTATTATCTCCGCGCTGGTTATTCTGCTGTTTTTCACCATCTATTGTGCTTCCGGTATTGTGGCAGGGGCACGTCTGTTTGAAAGCACCTTTGGCATGAGCTACGAAACAGCACTGTGGGCGGGCGCGGCCGCGACGATCATTTATACCTTTATTGGTGGTTTCCTGGCGGTTAGCTGGACCGATACCGTCCAGGCCAGCCTGATGATCTTTGCTCTGATCCTGACGCCGGTGATGGTAGTCATTGGCGTGGGTGGATTCGACGATTCGCTGGAAGTGATTAAACAAAAGAGCATTGAGAACGTGGACATGTTCAAAGGGCTGAATTTTGTTGCCATCATTTCCCTGATGGGCTGGGGTCTGGGCTACTTTGGTCAGCCGCATATTCTGGCGCGCTTTATGGCTGCAGATTCCCACCATAGCATCGTTCATGCTCGCCGCATTAGCATGGCCTGGATGATTCTGTGTCTGGCAGGTGCTGTGGCCGTGGGCTTCTTTGGTATTGCTTACTTTAACAACAACCCACAGCTTGCCGGTGCCGTTAACCAGAACGCCGAGCGTGTGTTTATTGAACTGGCGCAAATCCTGTTCAACCCGTGGATTGCCGGTATCCTGCTGTCTGCGATCCTCGCTGCGGTTATGTCGACCCTGAGCTGCCAGCTGCTGGTGTGCTCCAGCGCAATCACCGAAGATTTGTACAAAGCGTTCCTGCGTAAAAATGCCAGCCAGAAAGAGTTGGTGTGGATTGGCCGCATCATGGTGTTGGTCGTGGCGCTGGTGTCTATCGCGCTGGCGGCGAACCCGGAGAACCGTGTACTTGGTCTGGTAAGCTACGCCTGGGCGGGCTTCGGCGCTGCGTTTGGTCCGGTGGTTCTGTTCTCGGTAATGTGGTCGCGTATGACCCGCAACGGCGCGCTGGCAGGGATGATCATCGGTGCGGTGACGGTAATCGTCTGGAAGCAGTTTGCCTGGCTGGGTCTGTATGAAATCATCCCGGGCTTTGTTTTCGGCAGCATCGGTATTGTGGTCTTCAGCCTGTTGGGTAAAGCGCCTTCAACTGCTATGCAGCAACGTTTTGCCGAGGCTGATGCGCATTATCACTCAGCTCCGCCATCGCGTTTACAGGCAGAATAATCTGCCTCTGTCTTCAAGCCCGCCGCGAGCGGGCTTTTTTATTGCTTCCGTTGTAAACCTGCCGTAACCGTTACCCGCCTAACTGTTTACATTAAGTCATCATTCTCAAAACATTCTGCTTGAGTTTTTCTTTGCTGTAATGATAATCACTATCACTGTAATTTACTTTTCTTTTCATCAATTGACTGAGAATAACGTTTAAGGGTTCTTCGCATGTTTGTTCCATTTCTAATTATGTTGCGCGAAGGGTTAGAGGCCGCGCTGATTGTCAGCCTGATTGCCAGCTACCTGAAACGGACTCAGCGTGGTCGATGGATTGGTGTGATGTGGATTGGTGTTCTGCTGGCGGCGGCGTTATGCCTGGCGTTAGGGATTTTCATCAACGAAACCACCGGTGAATTTCCGCAAAAAGAACAGGAGCTGTTTGAGGGCATCGTGGCGGTCATTGCCGTGGTGATCCTCATCTGGATGGTGTTCTGGATGCGTAAAGTTTCGCGCAACGTCAAAGTCCAGCTTGAACAGGCTGTCGATAACGCGTTGCAACGTGGCAACCATCACGGCTGGGCGCTGGTAATGATGGTCTTTTTTGCTGTTGCCCGTGAAGGGCTGGAGTCGGTGTTCTTTCTACTGGCAGCATTCCAGCAGGATGTAGGTATCTGGCCGCCGTTAGGCGCGATGCTGGGACTGGCTACCGCGGTGGTACTGGGTTACCTGATTTACCTCGGCGGCATTCGCCTCAACCTCGGGGCATTCTTTAAATGGACCAGCCTGTTCATTTTGCTGGTGGCTGCCGGTCTTGCCGCTGGGGCAATCCGCGCTTTCCACGAAGCCGGGTTGTGGAATCATTTTCAGGATGTGGCGTTTGACCTGAGCAGTGTGCTGTCGACGCATTCACTGTTTGGCACATTGATGGAAGGCATTTTCGGCTATCAGGAAGCGCCAAGCGTTAGTGAAGTCGCTGTTTGGTTTATCTACCTGATTCCGGCGTTGGTTATGTTTGCGTTACCGCCGCGTTCAGGCACTACGGCATCGCGTACCGCACCTTGATAAAAACGCGATGCAGAATACTTTTTAGTTACAACATACTTATTTATAGGGATAGGTTATGACGTTTAATTTTCGCCGTAGTGCGCTGCAGCTAGGTATCGCCGCGCTGTTTGCCTCCGCTTTTAATGCACAAGCTGCCGATATTCCGCAGGTGAAAGTCACGGTTAACGACAAACAATGTGAACCGATGACTATCACGGTTAATGCCGGGAAAACGCAGTTCATCATCCAGAACCATAGCCAGAAAGCGCTGGAGTGGGAGATCCTCAAAGGCGTTATGGTGGTTGAAGAGCGCGAAAACATTGCACCAGGCTTTAGCCAGAAAATGACCGCTAACCTCCAGCCAGGCGAATATGATATGACCTGCGGTCTGTTGACTAACCCGAAAGGCAAACTGATCGTAAAAGGTAGCGCAACGGCGGATGCCGCGCAAAGCGAGGCTCTGCTGAGTCTGAGCGGCGCGATTACCGAATACAAAGCCTATGTGACAGCCGAAACCGCGCAGTTGGTTGCGGGCACTAAAGCCTTTACCGATGCGATTAAGGCAGGCGATCTGGAAAAAGCGAAATCGCTGTATGCGCCAACCCGTCAGCATTATGAGCGTATTGAACCGATTGCTGAACTGTTCTCCGATCTCGACGGCAGCATCGATGCGCGGGAAGATGATTACGAACAAAAAGCCGCCGATCCTAAATTCACCGGCTTCCACCGCCTGGAGAAAGCGCTGTTTGGCGACAATACCACCAAAGGTATGGATAAGTACGCCGACCAATTAAACAGCGATGTTCTTGACCTGCAAACGCGTATTAGCGAGCTGGCTTTCCCACCGTCTAAAGTTGTTGGCGGGGCAGCAGGACTGATTGAAGAAGTTGCTGCCAGCAAAATCAGTGGGGAAGAAGATCGCTATAGCCATACCGATCTGTGGGATTTCCAGGCCAACGTCGATGGTGCGCAGAAAATTGTCGATCTCCTGCGTCCTCAGTTGCAAAAATCCAATGCTGAACTGCTTGCGAAGGTGGATGCGAACTTCAAAAAGGTCGATACCATTCTGAGCAAGTACCGTACCAAAGACGGCTTTGAAACCTATGACAAACTGACTGATGCCGATCGTAATGCACTGAAAGGGCCAATCACGACGCTGGCGGAAGATTTGTCGCAATTACGCGGTGTTCTGGGTCTGGATTAAGCACTATGCAGCAAGATAATGAAAACGGCGTGAGCGAACCGTCACGCCGACGTTTACTGAAAGGGATGGGCGCCCTGGGTGGGGCGCTGGCGCTGGCGGGTGGGTGTCCGGTTGCCCACGCGCAAAAACCACAAAGTGCGCCGGGCACGTTGTCTCCGGATGCACGTAGTGAAGCGCAGCCGTTTTATGGTCAGCATCAGGCGGGGATCCTGACGCCGCAGCAGGCATCAATGATGCTGGTGGCATTCGATGTTCTTGCCAGCGACAAGGCCGATCTTGAGCGTTTATTCCGGTTGCTGACCAGCCGGTTTGCGTTTCTGACCACCGGTGGACCGGCGCCGGATACGCCGAATCCGCGTCTTCCTCCTATGGATTCAGGTATCCTCGGCGCATACATTGCGCCAGACAACCTGACGATGACGTTGTCAGTCGGCTCCTCGCTGTTTGATGAACGCTATGGCCTGAAATCGCAGATGCCGAAAAAGCTGCAAAAAATGACCCGCTTCCCGAATGATTCACTGGATGCGGCGCTGTGCCATGGCGATGTGCTGCTGCAGATTTGTGCCAACACCCAGGACACCGTCATCCACGCGTTGCGCGATATCATTAAACATACGCCCGATCTCCTTAGCGTGCGCTGGAAACGTGAAGGTTTTATTTCCGACCACGCCGCACGTAGTAAAGGCAAAGAGACCCCGGTCAATTTGCTTGGCTTTAAAGACGGCACCGCGAATCCGGACGCTACGGACGCGAAGTTGATGCAAGACGTGGTGTGGGTTACGGACGGGCAGGGCGAGCCTGCCTGGGCACAAGGCGGAAGCTATCAGGCCGTCAGGCTCATTCAGTTTCGCGTTGAGTTCTGGGATCGTACGCCGCTGAAAGAGCAGCAAACGATTTTTGGTCGCGATAAACACACCGGCGCACCGCTGGGTATGCAGCATGAGCATGATGTGCCTGACTATGCCAGGGATCCTGAAGGCGAGGTGATTGCGCTCGACAGCCATATCCGTCTCGCAAATCCGCGTACGAAAGAGACCGACTCCAGCCTGATGATGCGTCGTGGCTACAGTTATTCGCTCGGTGTGACTAATTCCGGTCAACTGGATATGGGGCTGTTGTTTGTCTGCTATCAACACGATCTGGAAAAAGGTTTTTTGACAGTGCAGAAACGTCTGAACGGTGAAGCGCTGGAAGAATATGTCAAACCGATTGGTGGGGGATATTTCTTTGCTTTGCCGGGTGTTAAAACTGCAGATAATTATCTGGGACAGTCTCTGCTTGAAGCCTGATGATTATGCCCCGCAGTACAGCGGGGTTTTTCCTGACATCTTGATGAAGGAACAAACTATTTTTTATGATCGGTATGCGACTGAAATAATTCTGTCATCTTTCTGCAAGAGACTGTCTCTGGTGATAAGATAGAATTTAAGTTAACAACAAGTAAAAATATTGTTGCATTAGCGAAAGGTTATGATGTACTTATAAGTAATAGCGGTAGTTCCCGGCGGTGATTGTCATTCACTATGGAGATCGCGAATGGAAAAGTCCTGTATTGGACACGTTTTTCACAGTAACAGCAGTACCTTACGCGGACGTTTCTCTTCCGGTAGCCTCCTCGTCACCGCTAAATCTCTCTCTCATTCACTTCTTATCTTCGCAACTGACGCCCTGTACGGTGCGCGTAGCTGTGCGTGGCGTCTTATCCGAAAGCAAGCAATGGCTTACAAGGAAGCCAACCCTCAGATGTTCGTGCGCATAATCGTGCCGCCAACGGCGCGTGTGATGTATACCTACAACTCAAGGTGCTATCCATGGGAAGACAAAAAGCAGTGATCAAAGCTCGTCGTGAAGCAAAACGTGTGCTGAGGCGGGATTCGCGTAGCCATAAGCAACGTGAAGATGAATCGGTCACCTCGCTTGTGCAGATGGGCGGCGTAGAAACGATTGGTATGGCGCGTGACAGTCGCGACGCCTCGCCAATCACGGCGCGGAATGAAGCTCAGGCGCACTACCTGAATGCTATCGAGAGTAAACAGCTGATCTTCGCCACCGGTGAAGCCGGGTGTGGTAAAACCTGGATCAGCGCGGCAAAAGCAGCAGAGGCCCTGATCCATAAAGATGTGGACAGGATCATTGTAACCCGTCCAGTTCTGCAAGCTGATGAAGACCTCGGCTTCTTACCTGGAGATGTTTCCGAGAAGTTTGCTCCCTATTTTCGCCCCGTGTATGACGTGCTTGTCAAACGGCTGGGAGCCTCCTTCATGCAATATTGCCTGCGACCTGAGATTGGTAAGGTGGAAATCGCGCCGTTCGCCTATATGCGTGGACGTACATTTGAAAATGCAGTGGTCATTCTTGACGAGGCTCAGAACGTCACTGCTGCGCAAATGAAGATGTTTTTGACCCGCCTCGGGGAGAATGTGACGGTGATTGTGAATGGGGATGTGACCCAGTGCGATCTACCAGCTCACGTTCGCTCAGGGCTTAGCGATGCGCTGGCCCGTTTCGAAGAAGATGAGATGGTTGGGATTGTTCGTTTCAATAAAGACGATTGCGTCCGCTCTGCGCTCTGTCAGCGGACGCTCAACGCTTACAACTGATAAGTACTCCGTCTTCAAGGCCCGGGAAACCGGGCTTTGTTGTTTGACGCCAGTACATGACCGGTCGGGGCTTCTCATCCCCCCGTAGATGTGCAACATGCGAAAAAAAAGCCCGTACTTGCGTACGAGCTCTTCTTAAAATATGGCGGTG